>NZ_SDLG01000009.1:0-110431 GCF_013096965.1 Anoxybacillus sp. CHMUD | reverse complement strand
TGAGATTTCCCATCGCGTCAAGCGAGTAAGATCCCTTGAAGATGACAAGGTAGATAGGTCCGAGGTGGAAGCGTGGCGACACGTGCAGCTGACGGATACTAATCGATCGAGGACTTAACTAAACACATACGAAAAGCGAAGGCGACTGTTTAGCCTGTTATCTAGTTTTGAAGGAATAAAAAAATGCTTGACAACAAAAAATATTCCGTTATAATAACATTTGTCTAAAGCATTATTGCTCGGTGACGATGGCGGAGAGGTCACACCCGTTCCCATCCCGAACACGGAAGTTAAGCTCTCCAGCGCCGATGGTAGTTGGCGGGACACCGCCTGCGAGAGTGGGACGTTGCCGGGCAAAACAATATGTTATTCCGCAGTAGCTCAGTGGTAGAGCACTCGGCTGTTAACCGAGCGGTCGTAGGTTCGAATCCTACCTGCGGAGCCATTTACGGAGAGCTGTCCGAGTGGTCGAAGGAGCACGATTGGAAATCGTGTAGACGCGATGAGCGTCTCAAGGGTTCGAATCCCTTGCTCTCCGCCAGCCACTTTGGAAATAATATATGGCCCGTTGGTCAAGTGGTTAAGACACCGCCCTTTCACGGCGGTAACACGGGTTCGAATCCCGTACGGGTCATCTTTTATGGAGGATTAGCTCAGCTGGGAGAGCACTTGCCTTACAAGCAAGGGGTCGGCGGTTCGATCCCGTCATCCTCCACCATGTATGAACAATCATCGCGGGGTGGAGCAGCCAGGTAGCTCGTCGGGCTCATAACCCGAAGGTCGCAGGTTCAAATCCTGCCCCCGCAACCAAATTGGTCCCGTAGTGTAGTGGTTAACATGCCTGCCTGTCACGCAGGAGATCGCGGGTTCGAGTCCCGTCGGGACCGCCATGTATGGCTCGGTAGCTCAGTCGGTAGAGCAAAGGACTGAAAATCCTTGTGTCGGCGGTTCGATTCCGTCCCGAGCCACCATTTTGAATCATGTCAGCTTCGTATGAATATATAGTGTGCCGGCTTAGCTCAATTGGTAGAGCAACTGACTTGTAATCAGTAGGTTGCGGGTTCAAGTCCTGCAGCCGGCACCAGATTGTTTTTGAGCCATTAGCTCAGTAGGTAGAGCATCTGACTTTTAATCAGAGGGTCGGAGGTTCGAGTCCTCCATGGCTCACCATGATGCGGGTGTGGCGGAATTGGCAGACGCACCAGACTTAGGATCTGGCGCCTCTGGCGTGGGGGTTCAAGTCCCTCCACCCGCATGATGCGGAAGTAGTTCAGTGGTAGAACACCACCTTGCCAAGGTGGGGGTCGCGGGTTCGAGTCCCGTCTTCCGCTCCAATATGCCATGCCGGGGTGGCGGAATTGGCAGACGCACAGGACTTAAAATCCTGCGGTAGGTGACTACCGTGCCGGTTCGAGTCCGGCCCTCGGCACTTCATATGCGCCCGTAGCTCAATCGGATAGAGCATCTGACTACGGATCAGAAGGTTAGGGGTTCGAATCCTCTCGGGCGCGCCATGTTTATATCATTATGAGGACGGGAAGTAGCTCAGCTTGGTAGAGCACATGGTTTGGGACCATGGGGTCGCAGGTTCGAATCCTGTCTTCCCGACCATTTTCAAGGGGCCTTAGCTCAGCTGGGAGAGCGCCTGCTTTGCACGCAGGAGGTCATCGGTTCGATCCCGATAGGCTCCACCATATATTTATAATGGCGGCGTAGCTCAGCTGGCTAGAGCGTACGGTTCATACCCGTAAGGTCGGGGGTTCGATTCCCTCCGCCGCTACTAGCTTAGGACCTTTAGCTCAGCTGGTTAGAGCAGACGGCTCATAACCGTCCGGTCGTAGGTTCGAGTCCTACAAGGTCCACCATGTTATATTATACGGAGGAGTACCCAAGTCTGGCTGAAGGGGTCGGTCTTGAAAACCGAGAGGCGTCGAAAGGCGCGCGGGGGTTCGAATCCCTCCTCCTCCGCCATATACAGTTTCATATCGCTTTATATTATGCCGGCTTAGCTCAATTGGTAGAGCAACTGACTTGTAATCAGTAGGTTGCGGGTTCAAGTCCTGCAGCCGGCATCATTGTGGCGGCTATGGCGAAGTGGTTAACGCACCAGATTGTGGCTCTGGCATTCGTGGGTTCGATTCCCACTAGTCGCCCCATAACATTTGCAAATTCAAATATGCGGGTGTAGTTTAGTGGTAAAACCTCAGCCACGAGCGACGCTTCGTCGAGTAAACCACGAGTTGCCTCGACGCATCCATCATCTTTGAATATGCTAGTAGAGGAAGAGGCATGACTGAGCGTGATGAGTGTTGCTTATTATAAAATTCGACGTGCGGGTGTAGTTTAGTGGTAAAACCTCAGCCTTCCAAGCTGATGTCGTGGGTTCGATTCCCATCACCCGCTTACGTGGGCCTATAGCTCAGCTGGTTAGAGCGCACGCCTGATAAGCGTGAGGTCGGTGGTTCAAGTCCACTTAGGCCCATTATAATCTTTTCGTTCCGCAGTAGCTCAGTGGTAGAGCACTCGGCTGTTAACCGAGCGGTCGTAGGTTCGAATCCTACCTGCGGAGCCATTTGGAGAAGTACCCAAGTGGCTGAAGGGGACGGTTTGCTAAACCGTTAGGTCGCGTTTTGCGGCGCGCGGGTTCAAATCCCGCCTTCTCCGCCATTGCCACATATGGCCCGTTGGTCAAGTGGTTAAGACACCGCCCTTTCACGGCGGTAACACGGGTTCGAATCCCGTACGGGTCACTAATTGAAAGGACATCCCACAAATAATATGGGATGTCCTTTCTTATTTGTGCAAAATTAAATTAGAAATAGGATGAGGAACGTTTTTACATCCTTCTTCTCCACTCATGTCCATTTTATTTTTCCTCTCTAAAAATTTCTTGCCATACTCGCCATGTTGATGAATCGATGGGTGCTCAACTTGAACGGTGACGTGGGAAAGATTGTATCGTTCCTTTAATATTTCATTGATCGCCAAAATGACGCAAAATGGCTGAATGTTTTCATGAATGAGAACGTGTGCAGTTAAAGAATAATGATCGGTGGAAATAGACCAAATATGCAATTCATGTACATCTTCGACTCCTTCAACAGATAAAATATCCGCGCGAATGCGTTCGATATCAAATTCGTCCGGAACTGCGTCCATTAAAATAAAATACGACTCTCGAACAATTTTTGCCCCACCTACGAAGATAATGGTACCGATAACGACGCTGATGAGGGGATCAAATACATATAGACCTGTAAAGTAAATTAAAATAGCTGAAATGATAACACCGATGGAACTTAGTAAATCACCAATAAAGTGCCATAAAGCGCTTTTTACATTTAAATTTTCTTCTTCTTTCATGCTCCGGCTTAAAACGATTGTTAACACAAGATTAACGATAAATCCGACTGTTGCGATCGTTAACATGAAGGAAAATTGAATGGTTTCGGGATGAATGAAACGACGGATTCCTTCGACAAAAATCCCCACCGCAATAACGACAAGTGCAAGCCCATTCAAAAATGAGGCAATAATTTCAAACCGTAAATAACCAAATGTAAATTTTTTATTTGGCGGACGAGAAGCTAAATAAAGGGCAATCATACTTAACCCTAATGCAATCACATCGGACGCCATGTGTGCTGAGTCTGACAATAAAGCAAGGGAATTTGATAAAACCCCCCCTATGACTTCCACAATCGTGAAAAAAGCGGTTAATAATAATGTCGTCCAAAGTGCTTTTTTTGATGTTGTCTGCACTTTTATATGTGGCAAATGATGAAAATCGTACATATAAACGCCTCCTTATTATTTATAATAAATATAAAAAAATATAAAAAATAATTACTATAAAATATTCTATATAATTATCATTTGATAATCAAACGACAATTTTATGGACGTTCGTATTGATTTTCATTTCGCCACATTTAGCATGTGATTTGTTGAACATTGTCGAAAAATATCTTAATTTTCTTACAGGAATTTTACATGGCGTAGTGTAATATATCAGTACGGAGTGGTTTTGTATCCCTTTAGGAAAGGAAGGATGAACATTTGCTAACGATGAGTCCAACCGATTTGCAGTTGCATTTATTTCACGAAGGAACGTTTTATGAAAGCTATCATTTATTCGGTGCACATCTTGTGAAACGAGACGGGAGAACGGAAACGCGTTTTTGTGTATGGGCCCCACATGCCAAAAAAGTTCGGCTTGTTGGGACATTTAACGATTGGAACGGAGAGGAGCATGAATTAACAAAAATAAACGATCAAGGAGTATGGATGATTGTTGTTCCAGAAAATTTAGAAGGACATTTATATAAATACGAAATTATAACAAAAGATGGACGCACTCTTCTTAAAGCAGATCCATATGCTTTTTATGCTGAAGAACGCCCCCATACAGCCTCTATTGTATATCAGTTGGATGGATACAAATGGAACGATCAAGCGTGGCAAAGAAAAAAGAAGCGAAAGCCTATTTATGAGCAACCGATGTTTATTTATGAAGTTCATTTCGGAACGTGGAAAAAGAAAGAAGATGGGCAATGTTATACATATGCGGAGATGGCAGATGAGTTAATTCCTTATGTTGTTGAGCATGGATTTACTCATATTGAACTGTTACCGCTTGTTGAGCATCCGCTCGATCGTTCATGGGGATATCAAGGAACGGGTTACTATGCTGCAACGAGTCGCTATGGGACGCCCCATGATCTTATGTATTTTATCGATCGCTGTCATCAAGAAGGAATCGGTGTTATTTTAGATTGGGTTCCGGGACATTTTTGTAAAGATGCACATGGGCTATATATGTTTGATGGCGAACCGACGTATGAATATGTGAATATGCAAGATCGGGAAAATATTGTTTGGGGAACAGCTAATTTCGATTTAGGGAAGCCAGAAGTGCACAGCTTTTTAATTTCGAATGCTTTGTTTTGGTTACAATATTATCATATTGACGGTTTTCGTGTAGATGCGGTGGCGAATATGCTTTATTGGCCAAATAGTGACGTATTACATCCAAATCCATATGCCATTTCATTTTTAAAAAAGTTAAACGAAGTTGTCTTTGCTTTTGATCCAAACGTATTAATGATTGCCGAAGATTCAACGGATTGGCCGAAAGTGACGGCACCGACGTACGACGGTGGATTAGGATTTAACTACAAATGGAATATGGGCTGGATGAATGATGTATTAACTTATATGGAAACGAGCATGCACGAAAGGAAACATATGCATCATAAAATGACGTTTTCGTTGTTGTATGCCTACACAGAAAATTTCATTTTGCCTTTATCTCACGATGAAGTGGTACATGGAAAAAAGTCACTATTAAATAAAATGCCGGGGGATTATTGGGATAAATTTGCTCAGCTCCGCTTGCTTTACGGTTATTTCATGACGCACCCAGGAAAAAAACTGTTGTTTATGGGTGGGGAGTTCGGACAGTTTGATGAATGGAAAGACCTAGAGCAACTTGATTGGATGTTATTTGATTTTGATATGCACCGAAAAATGGATAACTACGTGAAGTCTCTCACCCATTTTTATAAAAAACAAAAAGCATTATATGAATGTGATCACGATCCAGACGGTTTCGAATGGATTGATGTAAACAACGCTGAACAGAGTATTTTTTCTTTTATTCGGCGAGGAAAAAAAGAAGAAGATACGTTAATTATTGTTTGTAATTTTACAAACGTCACATATCATGATTACAAAGTTGGTGTACCGCTTCTTACATCGTATCGAGAAGTATTCAATAGTGACGATGTTACGTACGGAGGGACGGGGCACATAAACAAAAAATTGCTTGCGGCACGTGAACAACCATACCACGGGAAGCCGTATCATATTGAAATGACCATTCCGCCGTATGCTATAACAATTTTACGACCTACAAGAAAAAGAGAAGGGAAGGGAAACCATGGTACGAAAAAAGTGCGTCGCTATGCTACTCGCGGGGGGGCAAGGGAGTAGATTAAGCTCATTAACAAAAAATTTAGCTAAACCGGCTGTTCCGTTTGGAGGAAAGTATCGCATTATTGATTTTACACTAAGTAATTGTGCCAATTCTGGTATTGATACAGTTGGGGTACTCACCCAATATCAGCCGTTAGAGTTAAACACGTATATTGGCATTGGGAGCGAGTGGGATTTAGATCGGAAAAATGGTGGGGTAACCGTTCTTCCACCGTATGCTGAATCGTCGGAAATGAGATGGTATAAAGGGACAGCAAATGCGATTTATCAAAACTTAAACTATTTAAAGCAGTATGATCCAGAGTATGTGCTCATTCTTTCTGGCGATCATATTTACAAAATGAATTATGCAGATATGTTGCAATATCATATTGAAAAGAAGGCAGATGTGACGATTTCTGTTATTGAAGTACCGTGGGAAGAAGCGAGCCGTTTTGGAATTATGAATACAAATGAAGAGATGGAAATTGTCGAATTTGAAGAAAAGCCAGCACATCCGAAAAATAATTTAGCTTCGATGGGCATTTACATTTTTAAATGGTCGATTTTGAAAGAATATTTGGAAATGGATAATCGAAATGATCGCTCAAGCCATGATTTTGGCAAAGATATTATTCCTTTGTTAATTGATGAAAAAAAGCGACTCGTTGCTTATCCATTTAAAGGATATTGGAAAGATGTCGGAACGGTAAAAAGTTTATGGGAAGCAAATATGGACTTACTAGAAGATACCCCAGCGTTAAATTTATTTGATTATACGTGGCGTATTTATTCAGTGAATCCGAATGAACCGCCACAATATATTGCTCCGTATGCGCATGTGAAAGAGTCTTTAGTGAATGAAGGATGCATTGTTGAGGGGTATGTGGAGCATTCTGTTTTGTTTCAAGGGGTGTATGTTGCACAAGGTGCAACAGTAAAAGATTGCGTTGTTATGCCTAATGCTGTAATTGGTAAAAATGTATATATTGAAAAAGCGATTGTTCCACCAAACATGGAAATTCCCGATGGAACGTTCATTTGTGCCGATCAATTTGACGGGGAAGTCATTCTTGTGACAGAGGAGCTTTTGGGACATTTTTCAGAGAGAGAGGATGAGAAAGCGTGGGAAAATTAATGCTCGGGGTTATTGATGCAACGACATATAAGCGTGAAATGAATGATTTGACGCTTCAACGTTCTATTGCCGCTGTTCCGTTCGCTGGGCGCTATCGATTAATCGATTTTGTTTTATCAAATATGGTTAATTCAGGGATTGAAAGTGTCGCTATTTTCCCAAAATATCAATATCGTTCGTTAATGGATCATTTAGGCTCAGGTAAAAATTGGGATTTGAATCGAAAACGCGATGGCTTATTCTTTTTTCCTTCGCCAGATCTCCCGATTTCTCATATTGGATCATTTCAACATTTCCAGCAACATATCGATTATTTTTTGCGAAGTACACAAAAGTACGCCCTCATTTGCAATAGTTATACAGTATGTAACATCGATTATGAAGAAGTGCTGCGAAGACATATTGCTAATGGGTGCGACATTACACGCGTATGTCACCAAGGGCGATCGATTGACATGTTCATTTTAGAAACATCGTTGTTACTCGATTTGATTGCTAACCAACAAAGAAATCATTATCAAAGTATTGTGGATGTTGTTAATGATGAAACAAATGGGTTAACGGTGTGCGATTATGAATACGATGGATATGTTGCGATCATTGGTAGTATTGAACGTTATTTTTATCATAGTTTAGAGCTTCTTCAACCAGAAATATGGAAGCAGTTGTTTTTGAAAGGAAGACCGATTTATACGAAAGTAAAAGACGAACCACCGACAAAATATACCTCACATGCTTTTGTGCGTAACGCAATGATTGCGAATGGATGCGTGATCGAAGGAGAAATTGAAAGTAGTATTATTTCAAGAGCTGTGAAAATCGGAAAAGGGACTGTCGTTCAAAATAGTGTCATTATGCAAAAAAGTCAAATTGGAGAGAACTGTCATCTTGAATATGTCATTGTTGATAAAGATGCCCGAATTGGCGATGGGGTGAAATTAATTGGGACACCGAAGGAGCCAATCGTCATTCGAAAAGGAACAATACAAGGAGCGCTGATGAAATCGTGAAAGTATTATTTGTCGTATCAGAATGTGTACCATTCGTAAAAACAGGCGGGTTAGCAGATGTGGCTGGTGCATTACCAAAAGAGTTGAAAAAGCTTGGGACAGATGTACGTGTCATGTTACCAAAGTATGGGTTAATTCCAGAACATATGCGAAAAAAAATGCATAAAATTGCTGAGCTTGTCGTTCGTGTTGGTTGGAGAAGACAATATTGTGGAATTGAACAATTAGAATATGAAGGAATTACATATTATTTCGTCGACAATGAGTATTACTTTAAGCGAGATTCATTATATGGACATTACGATGACGGCGAGCGTTTTTCATATTTTTGTCGCGCTGTACTCGATTCTCTTCCGGTCATTGATTTTCAACCGAATGTAATCCACTGCCATGATTGGCATACAGGTATGATTCCATTTTTATTGCGTGAAGAATATACGAACAATTCATTTTACGCACGAATGAAAACGGTATTTACGATTCATAATTTACAATTTCAAGGTATTTTCCCACGCGAAATTTTAGGGGACTTGCTGAATTTAAGCGACCGCTATTTTTCTATTGAGCATTTAGAGTTTTATGGAAACGTCAGCTTTATGAAAGGGGCGCTTGTCTCGGCGCATATGATTACAACGGTCAGTCCAACGTATAAAGAGGAAATTCAAACGCCATATTATGGTGAACGGCTCGACGGGTTATTGCGGGCGAGAAGTTCGCATCTAGTTGGCATTTTAAACGGAATTGACGATCAAATATACAATCCGAAAAAAGATCCGTATATTGCAGTGCCGTATGATGTAACGACAATTGCGCGAAAAAGCATTAACAAACGAGCTCTCCAACAACATTTTTCTTTGCCATCAGAAGAAGATGTCCCTGTCATTGCCATTGTGTCGCGGTTAACAAAGCAAAAAGGATTAGATTTAGTGAAATGTGTATTTCACGAAATAATAGCAGAAAACGTGCAAATGATCATTCTCGGAACAGGGGAATGGGAGTTCGAACATTTCTTTCATGATATGGCGATGACGTACCCTGATCGTGTGCGTGTATATATTGGTTTTTCAGAGCAGCTTGCACATCAAATTTATGCCGGTGCGGACATGTTTTTAATGCCGTCTCAATTTGAACCGTGCGGTCTCGGACAAATGATTGCGATGCGTTACGGGGCTGTGCCGATCGTTCGAGAAACAGGTGGATTAAACGATACGGTACAATCATTTAACGAATTTACGAAAGAAGGGACGGGATTTACGTTTAAAAACTTTAATGCGCATGATATGTTATATACGATTCAGCGCGCACGGTCATTTTATGAACAAAAAGAAATATGGGAGACAATTATGAAACAAGCAATGAACAAGGATTACAGCTGGGCACAATCGGCATTTAAATACAATCAACTATACGACGAATTAATGGCTGGGAGTGGCATCTATGTTCACGGATAAGGAAGAGTTTAAGCAAACGTTTTTGAAGCGATTAGAAATGATGTATGGAAAACGGTTTTGGGAATCCACTGTCCTGGATCAATACAATACGCTAGGGCATATGATTCGTGAGTACATTAGCAAACATTGGATCCAGACGAATGAACGATACCGTGCTGAACATAAAAAGCAAGTGTATTATTTGTCGATTGAATTTTTGCTAGGTCGCTTGTTGGGCAGCAATTTAATGAATCTCGGCATACGGGATATCGTTGAAGAAGGATTGAAAGAGCTAGGAATTGAATTAGCTCATGTTGAAGAAGTGGAAATTGACGCGGGGTTAGGAAACGGGGGGCTTGGGAGACTAGCTGCTTGTTTTTTAGACTCTCTTGCCTCACTTGATTTGCCTGGACATGGGCAAGGTATTCGCTACAAGCACGGTTTATTTGATCAAAAAATTGTGAATGGTTATCAAGTGGAACTTCCAGAGCAATGGTTGCGTCATGGGAACGTTTGGGAAGTGAAAAAAGAAGATTTAGCGGTAGAGGTTAATTTCTGGGGGAAAGTGGAGTGCTACGAACAAAACGGTCGATTAACGTTTCGACATTATGATGTAGAAAAAGTGATGGCCGTTCCTTATGATATGCCGGTCATCGGGTATGATACGACAACTGTCAACACGCTGCGACTATGGAGTGCGGAGCCAGCGAAGTTTCCTCTTCATAAACATGTCATGCAATATAAGCGAGAAACAGAAGCTATTTCTGAATTTTTGTATCCAGACGATACGAACGATGAAGGAAAAATTTTAAGGTTAAAACAGCAATATTTTCTTGTTGCTGCAAGCATTGGGAGCATTGTGCGCGACTATCGGCAACGATACGGACATTTACAACATTTCCATCGACACGTAGCGATTCATGTGAATGACACCCACCCAGTTCTAGCCATTCCAGAACTGATGCGAATTTTGTTAGATGAGGAAGGAATGGGATGGGATGAAGCGTGGCACATTACGACAAATACGATCTCTTATACAAATCATACAACATTATCTGAAGCGTTGGAAAAATGGCCTATTTACATTTTCCAACCGCTACTGCCGCGAATTTATATGATTGTGCAAGAAATTAATGAACGATTTTGTCGTGATTTATGGAATCGATATCCTGGTGATTGGAAAAGAATTGAGGATATGGCGATTATTGCTCATGGGCTTGTGAAAATGGCCCATTTAGCGATTGTAGGGAGCTATAGTGTGAATGGGGTCGCGAAAATACATTCCGAAATTTTAAAGCATCGGGAAATGAAGTTATTTTACGAATACTTTCCAGAAAAATTTAATAACAAAACGAACGGGATTACCCATCGCCGTTGGCTGCTGAAAGCAAATCCGGAGCTTTCTTCTCTTATTACCGAAGCGATCGGAACGGAATGGATAAAGCAGCCTGAGCAGCTTATTCAGTTGAAAAAGTATGCAACTGATCATGCATTTCAAGAACGATTAGAAAAAGTGAAACATCACCATAAACAAAAGTTAGCTAAATATATTTACGAAAAAACAGGGGTGACTGTAGACGACTCATCGATTTTTGATGTGCAAGTGAAACGGTTACATGCGTATAAAAGACAGTTGTTAAATGTACTCCACATTATGCATTTATATAACCGATTAAAAGAAGATGAACATTTCGATATGTATCCACGTACGTTTATTTTTGGCGCGAAAGCATCGCCGGGATATCATTATGCGAAGCGGATTATTAAGTTAATCAATTCTGTTGCACAAAAGGTGAACAGCGACGAACAAATTAATGGGCGGTTAAAAGTTATTTTCTTAGAAAATTACCGTGTCTCATTGGCAGAAAAAATTTTTCCAGCCGCTGATGTAAGTGAGCAAATTTCGACGGCAAGCAAAGAAGCATCAGGGACCGGAAACATGAAATTTATGATGAATGGAGCTGTGACGATCGGAACGCTCGATGGGGCCAACATTGAAATTTTAGAACGTGTCGGTCATGACAATATGTTTATTTTTGGATTGACTGCAGAAGAAGTGTTGCACTATTATGCCAACGGTGGATATCATTCGTATGAATATTATCACCATGATCAACGGATTCATCAAGTTGTAAATCAGCTTGTGAATGGCTTTTTTCCAGATGCATATGATCACTTCGAGCCGATTTACGATTCGTTGCTTGCTCATAATGATCAATATTTTGTCCTACGGGATTTCGCATCGTATGCTGATGCACAACAACGATTGGGAGTAGCGTATGAAAATCGCCAAAAGTGGTTAGAAATGAGCGTGACGAACATCGCTTGTTCTGGATATTTTTCAAGTGACCGAACGATTGAAGAATACGCTCATGACATTTGGCGTATTCACTAACAATATTCACTAACAATATTCACTAACAAAAAGTCAGTCCTGTAAGCATATGCTCACAGGACTTTCTTATGAAGTATAAGGATCTTTTTCATAAGCTGGAAGATCACCGAGTGGAGACATTAATTGTTCGTCATCGAGCATTTGTTCATATTGTTCATGTACAATGTTTGGATAAATCGTAATGCCCGTTCCATAAAGATCGGTTGCCGCAAATGTTTCAAACGGTTCGACGTAACCGATTTGTTCCTCAGCATCAATATACATGCGATCATAGTGTACCGTATCTTCTTGAACATCTGAAGGTGTTTCTGATGTACCGAAGCGAGCAACCTTTTGCCAACTATCTTCAGCATCGAAAGTTTCTACATCTTCATGAACGACAAATTCGCCAAATGGAGGAGACAAAATACTTTCTTCAATTGGGCGCTGTTGTGAAATAAATTGATCAGAGCTATGTTCTTTACAATATGTTGTCGTCGGGATGGCTTCGAGACGTTCGAACGGAATGGGTTTCCCGCATACTTTGCAAATACCGTATGTCCCATCTTCCATCGCTTGAAGTGCACGTTCGATATCGTGAAGCTCTCGTTCTGTATGTTCGTTCAGCGCAATATCTTTTTCTCGTTCATATAATTCTGTGCCAGTATCAGCAGGATGATTGTCATAATTCGATAATTCGCCAACTGAATCATGATTAGATGTTCGGGTGAGACCGAAATGATCGTTTTGTTTCAACCGTTGCTCAATTTGTCGTTTTTCTTGCAATAAACGGTCACGTAAAGCAGATATATCCTGCACAATAAATTCCCTCCTTCAAGTTCTAACTACGCATAGTATGGACTAAAAAGAAAAAACCATAGCGTCAAGGCTATGGTTTTTCTTAACAATTATTGCATCCAATAATGAATAAATAGACCGACAACGAGTAAAAATCCGAACTGCGTATTCGTTTGAGCGGTCGCTTTCATGGCTGGCATCATGTCGATCGGTTTCGTTTTTCCAATAAACCCCTTCGTTGCTCGCCACGCTTTTGGGACACTGAAAAATACGAGCAATGTCCATGGCGAAATCGTTTTCGTAAAAACAAGTAACACAATCCATAAAAATGATGTGACAAACATGCCACCTAACAACCAAATGGCACGTTTTCTACCGAGTAAAATGGCTAACGTTTTTCGTCCGCTTTTTTTGTCTCCGTCTAAGTCGCGAATGTTATTGGCTAATAAAATAGCACCAACTAGAATAGAGATGGGAACAGAAACAAGAACAGGTGTTGATGTAATTGTGCCCGTTTGAATAAAAAATGAAATTAAAATAATGGTAAGACCCATGAAAAACCCTGCTGCTAATTCACCAAATGGGGTATAGGCGATCGGAACGGGCCCGCCTGTATAAAAATAGCCTGCTGCCATGCAAATGGTGCCGATCACAGCTAGCCACCAACTACTGTTGGCACAAATATAAACGCCAAGTAACATGGCGATAGCGAAAAAAGACCAAGCAAGCAGTAAAACTGTTTTTGGTGAGATGCCATCGCGGACAATCGCTCCACCAATTCCGACGGATTCAGGTGTATCAAGCCCTCGTTTATAGTCGTAATATTCATTAAACATATTTGTTGCTGCTTGGATAAATAATGAAGCAATGAGCATAGAAAAAAATAAAGGGAAGTGAATTGGCGTTTCATCTACTGCAAGCACAGTGCCGATGGAAACAGGAACGAACGCTGCAGTAAGCGTATGTGGACGCAATAATCGCCACCAAGCGCGCCAGTCTCGTTTATAATGAACCGTTTGAGTATTTGAACGTACTGGTGTTGGCATACTATTCTTCTCCTTTAAGTAAAATGTCGTTCACAATAAGTTTAGGGAAGTGGGGAAAATGTGTCAATGTCTTGACGATATAAATTGTTTCCTATCTCTAAAAAACAATATTATAATGGAAAAGGGACAAAAAGTTTAAGTATAGGCGTGATAAAAGGTGGTTACTTTATATCAAAACAAAGTTATTGACCAATTGCGTCATGTATTAGGGAAAAAAGAGCATATGGTTAGTATTACCATAAGAATGGAACAAATCGATCCGCTTGCTTTTTTCTCTGCGGGTGAAACGTTATTTTATGGGCAACGCTTTTACTGGTCGGATTGCTTGCACGAACGAACATTTGTTGGACTTGGACGAGCTCAAGTTATAAAAAGCAAAGAAAAGACGAAAAAGCGGTTTCGTGACGTCGAACGAGAATGGAAACAAATTGTAGAAGGCGCTTTCATCGAAGGGCAAGGGCCACTGATGTTTGGAGGATTTGCCTTTGACCCGCTGAAACAGTCGGATGAACATTGGATTGAATTTCCTTCTGCCCAATTTGTTGTGCCTACATTTTTGCTAACAAAGCAACGAGATGAAATATGGTTAACAGTCAATGTTGTTCATGAATCGCTCAATCAGATTGAAGAAATGATCGATTCTTTATTTCACACACGTGATGAGAGCGATTGGCATCGTGCTCACATTGTGAAAAAAGAAGAAGTTGCTCGTGCCCAATGGCTCCGTGCCGTTCATTACGCGACAGATCTTATTCGAAATGATGCAATTGAGAAAGTTGTTTTAGCACGGAAGCTATTTCTTTCTTTTTCTGATCGAATTAACTGTTCTCAAGTGTTACACGAGCTTCATGAACAACAACCGATGAGCTACATTTTTGCTTTTGAAAATGGCTCTACTTGCTTCATCGGGGCTTCTCCGGAGCAACTTGTGAGAAAGAATGGGCATATGTGTGAAACAGCCTGTTTGGCGGGATCGATTCGCCGTGGACATACGGTGAAAGAAGATGAAGAGCTTGGACGTTGGTTGCTTCAAGACGATAAAAATCGCCGCGAGCATGCGTTTGTTGTCGATATGATTAAACAAGCAATGAATGAAGTATGTACGGAAGTTGTCATTCCGAACGAACCAACGCTTCTGAAAATGAGACATATTCAACATTTATATACGCCTGTTCAGGCGAAAGTGAAGGAAGGCGTCTCGATTTTTTCACTCGTTGAACGGCTTCATCCAACCCCTGCGCTCGGGGGATTTCCGAAAGAAAAGGCGGTACAGACGATTCGGGAGATTGAGCCGCTTGATCGTGGATGGTATGCCGCTCCGATTGGTTGGGTTGATGCGAACGGAAACGGAGAGTTTGCTGTTGCGATTCGTTCGGCATTGCTTGAAGACAATAAAGCACATTTGTTTGCAGGATGTGGCATTGTCGCCCATTCTGATCCACATAATGAATACGAGGAAACGAATGTAAAGTTTAAACCGATGTTATCAGCGTTAGGGGGGGATGGAGATGAATGAAATGACAGCGTATGTCACAGCTTTCGTTGAGCAACTAGCTCATATGGGAGTACAACAAGTAGTCATTAGTCCTGGTTCTCGCTCCACTCCTCTAGCGATGGTTATGGCTGAACATCCAACGTTAAATATTCATGTTCATATTGATGAACGTTCCGCTGCTTTTTTCGCATTGGGCATGGCGAAGGCTTCTGGAGAGCCAGTTGCTCTTGTTTGTACATCAGGGACAGCAGTAGCAAATTATTATCCAGCAATCGTTGAAGCTTATTATGCACGTGTCCCACTCGTTGTGATTACGGCTGATCGCCCTCATGAACTGCGTGATGTTGGCGCCCCACAAGCAATTAACCAGTTGCATATGTATGGTTCATATGTAAAATGGTTTGTTGATATGGCGCTTCCAGAAGGAAATGAGCGAATGCTTCGTTATGCCGAAATGGTCGCTGCTCGCGCGGTATACGTTGCATCGTCTGTCCCAAAAGGACCGGTTCATATTAACGTACCGTTGCGCGAACCACTCGTTCCAACGATCGATGAGCCGCTGTTTTTGCCATCTTCTCCAACTCGCATCGTGTATAAAGGAAATAAGCATCTTTGTGAAGAGATGATCGATGAGTTGTATGCGGGGTTGAGCGGTGTCGAAAAAGGGGTCATTATATGCGGAGATTTGCATATCGAAGGTTTTTCTGAGGCAGTTGTGAAGTTAGCGGAAGCATTGCAATACCCTATTTTAGCAGATCCTCTCTCTCCATTGCGGACAGGTACACACGAGAAACGATGTATTATTGAATCGTATGATGCGATGTTAAAAAATGAAACGTTTGCGAATAAGTTCGTTCCAGATGTCGTTATTCGGTTCGGAGCGATGCCTGTATCGAAATCGCTTTATGTTTGGTTGCAGAAGCATAAACAAGTAAAACAAATAGTTGTCGATGAAGCGGGACAATGGCGCGATCCAACGTTGTCGCTTCAAGTACTGATAGAAGCAAATGAGGTTCAATTTTGTTATGATTTAGCGCAACGTGCTTCACATTCTTTTCGTTCGTCACAATGGATGAGCAAGTGGCAATACATGAATGAACGTGCAAAACACATTTTGTTAAAAGCAGAAGAAGAAACGAGCATGTTTGAAGGGAAAATATTTATTGAACTTGCCAACCTATTGCCAGACAAAGCAACACTCTACGTTGGCAACAGTATGCCTATTCGTGATGCGGATACGTTTTTTATGTCATCGAATAAACGAATCCGTTTACTAGCGAATCGAGGAGCAAACGGCATTGATGGAGTTGTATCTAGTGCTCTTGGGGCAAGTTACGTTTCCCAACCACTTGTGTTAGTGATTGGCGACTTGTCGTTTTATCATGATTTAAACGGTTTGTTGGCAGCGAAATTACAACAGCTACATGCGACAATCATCGTGCTAAACAATAACGGCGGAGGTATTTTCTCTTTCTTACCGCAAGCGAATGAACCAAAGCATTTCGAACGGTTATTTGGTACGCCGACACATTTATCATTTCAGCATGCTGTTGACATGTATAATGGGCATTATGAAAAAGTAGAGACGTGGGAACATTTTCGACGAGCGATGACGGACGCTCTTTCACGCCCGACATTAAACGTCATTGAAGTTCCGACATCACGTGAATATAATGTCAAAATCCATCGGAAATTGTGGAAAGATGTTTCCCAGGAAATGTCCAACTTGTTGAATAAAGGGGAATGAACATGAAGTTTGTCGTTCGAGGACAAACGTATTATGTGGAAATGTACGGTAATGGACAACCGCTGTTGTTACTACACGGATTTACAGGCAGCTGTCAAACGTGGCATCCGTTTATTTCAACGTGGAGCCAACATATGCAGTGCATCGCCATTGACATTCTCGGTCACGGACGAACGGATGCTCCTTCAGCTGTACAGCGATATGACATCGAGATCGTCGCAAAAGATATTGCTACGTTATTGGAGCAATTAGAAATAAAAAAAGCGCATGTATTAGGATATTCCATGGGGGGAAGACTTGCGCTCACATTTGCGGTTCTTTATCCGCAGTATGTTCAAACGCTCATATTAGAAAGTAGCTCTCCCGGTCTAAAAACAGAAAAAGAAAGAATGAAACGTCGCGAAGAAGACGAGCGATTAGCACAATTTATTGAAAAACATGGCGTCGCTTCATTTGTCGATCGCTGGGAGAACATTCCGTTATTTTCTTCTCTTCAACGGTTACCAAAAAGTGTGCAACAACGGCTCCGTGAAGAACGGTTACAGCATACAGCGATTGGACTAGCCAACAGTTTACGTGGGATGGGGACAGGCGCACAACCTTCTTGGTGGGGGGCATTGCATCAATTACATATGCCGGCATTGTTGATTTGTGGAGAAGACGATGAAAAGTTTTGTCGAATTGCGTCAGAAATGGTACAATTATTACCAAACGGAACGCTCATTGCCGTTCCGCAAGCTGGACACGTTGTGCATATGGAGCAGCGTGAGCGGTTTGGTACGCTTGTTCAACAATTTGTGCTAAGAGGAGGTTTATTGCATGGCGATTGAATGGATAAAAGAGAGGGAATATGAAGATATTTTGTACGAAACGTATAACGGCATTGCAAAAATCACAATTAATCGTCCTGAAGTACATAATGCGTTTCGTCCAAAAACAGTAATGGAATTAATTGATGCGTTTGCATACGCACGTGACGACTCCAATATTGGTGTCATCATTTTAACAGGTGCAGGCGGCAAAGCGTTTTGTTCGGGTGGCGACCAAAAAGTGCGTGGACATGGTGGATATGTGGGGGATGATCAAATTCCGCGCTTAAACGTATTAGACTTGCAACGTTTAATTCGTGTCATTCCGAAGCCGGTTATTGCGATGGTTGCAGGTTATGCGATCGGCGGCGGCCACGTGTTACATGTTGTTTGTGACTTAACGATTGCAGCAGATAACGCGATTTTTGGTCAAACAGGTCCGAAAGTCGGTAGCTTTGATGGAGGATATGGAGCCGGCTATTTAGCGCGCATTGTCGGTCATAAAAAAGCGCGTGAAATTTGGTATTTATGTCGCCAATACAATGCCCAAGAGGCGCTAGAAATGGGACTAGTGAATAAAGTTGTTCCGCTTGAACAGCTAGAGGAAGAAACGGTGAAATGGGCGGAAGAAATTTTAGAAAAAAGCCCGACAGCGATTCGCTTCTTAAAAGCTGCGTTCAACGCTGATACTGATGGATTGGCAGGCATTCAACAACTGGCTGGAGATGCAACGCTTCTTTACTATACAACGGATGAAGCTAAGGAAGGACGCGATGCGTTTAAAGAAAAGAGAAAACCGGACTTCAAGCAGTTCCCGCGTTTTCCATAAAAATAACACAGCTTGATGTGCATACATCAAGCTGTTTTTTTGAAGGTGGTGTGAAGATGATTCCAAATTGGTTACGTCAACGTGCACATTTAACTCCGAATCGTGTAGCGCTATACGACGACACACAATCGATTTCATTTGCGGAACTTCATGATCGGACAGTAAAACGGGCAAGGCAATTTGTTTATCTCGATGTAAAAAAAGGCGACATTGTAGCTATCTTAATGAAAAATAGTATACATATGGTCGAAGTCATTCATGCGCTTCATTATATCGGAGCGATTGTTTTGTTACAAAATGTACGCTTATCGATAGAAGAAATAAAGTGGCAGTTGGATCATAGTGGGGCGCGTTTCGTCATTTGTGATGAGCCATTTCCAGACGAACGAGTAATTGAATGGAATGAATTTATAAAACTCCGAGAACGAGATGGAGAATGGCAAACGATGTACCATCTTGATGATGTAGCAACCATTATGTATACATCAGGGACGACAGGAAAGCCAAAAGGAGTTATGCAAACATATGGGAATCATTGGTGGAGTGCGATTGGCTCCGCTTTAAATCTTGGCTTGCATGAAAATGATTGTTGGCTTGCGGCTGTTCCCTTTTTTCATGTTAGTGGTTTGTCGATTTTAATGCGGAGCGTTATTTATGGCATGAGTATTTATATTATGTCATCATTTGACGCGAAACGTAGCAATGAGCTTATTTTGCAAGGGAAAGTTACGATGATGTCCGCTGTCAGCACCATGGTGCAACAAATAATTCAGCAACTCAAGCAGCCGTATCCTTCGTCATTTCGTTGTATGCTCGTTGGAGGAGGACCTGTTTCGCAACCATTATTGCAGTCGTGTGCTAATTGGAATATACCTGTATATCAAACATATGGTATGACAGAAACTGCTTCTCAAGTGGCTACATTACCTCCAGATGCTCGTCATAAACATGGCTCAGCAGGAAAGCCGCTTTTTCATATGAACATTCGGATTGAAAAAGACGGGGAAATCATGCATGCAAATGAAGCGGGAGAAATTGTTGTCAAAGGCCCGAGCGTGATGAAAGGATATTGGCGAAATGAGCAGGCGACGGCCGCTGTTTTAAAAGACGGTTGGTTATATACCGGGGACATCGGATATATTGATGAAGAAGGATTTTTATATGTGCTCGATCGTCGCTCGGATTTAATTATTTCCGGTGGTGAAAACGTATATCCAGCTGAAATTGAATCCGTACTTTTGCAACATGAAGTTGTCAAAGAAGCGGGAGTGGTCGGTGTAGCAGATGAAACATGGGGACAAGTGCCATATGCGTTCGTTGTGTTAAATGATGAACACATAACAGAAGAGCAATTAAAGCAATTTTGTATGAATAAACTCGCAAAATATAAAGTGCCAAAACGAATTCAAGTTGTTGACCATTTGCCGCGCAACGCTGCGAACAAGCTGATGCGTCATGAGCTAAAAAAATGGGTCGAGGAGGCGTAAAAAGCCTCCTCTTATTGATATCCTTTCGCTGTTTCTTTCGTAATTTTTTCTTTAAACAGTTTATAACTCCAAAGTTGATAGCCTACGACGATCGGTACCATAACGATGGCGACGCCGAGCATAATTTTTAAGTTCAATTCGCTTCCTGCTGCTTCAAAAAGCGTTGTGCTATATTCATCGTTGATGCGCGAAGGAAGCATGTTTGGGAACATACCGATAAAGCCTGTTGCCATAAGTGTGAAAATAGTTAAGCAAATGTTTGCAAATGCAAGCCCGATTCGTTTTTGCCATACGAACAATAACATAAGCAACGCACATACGAAAGTAAGGGCAGGTACGATCCAAAGAATCGGAGCTTTCGTAAAGTTATCAAATAGTGTTGTCCGATTGCTTGTCGCAACAAAGAAAAGAGATAGTACGACAGCAGCGACAACAGAAGCTGGCCGTGCAATTTGATATGCTCGTTGTGCCACATCACCAACAGTTTTAATCATAATCCATAAAGCGCCAGATACAATGAATAAGCTTGTGAACAACAATCCACCTAATAGCCCGTATGGATGTAGCAAGCCGAGAAATGTTCCTTCATACCCCGAAGGTCCGATTTTTAAACCGTAAAATAAATTAGCAAAGGCGACGCCAAATAAAAGTGCTAAGGAAACACTACTAATTGTAAATGCCCACTTCCAACTTGTTTGCCAACGTTTCGACTCGTCTTTATGCATAAATTCTAATCCTGCTGCTCGGAAAAAGAGAGCGAATAAAATAAGCATCATTGGCGTATATAAGAAGCTAAATAAGTCAGCGTAAACAGCTGGAAACGCAGCAAATGTAGCTCCGCCCGCTGTAATTAACCATACTTCATTGCCACCCCAAAACGGTCCAACCGCTTCTTGTAGTTGATTTCGCTCTTGACGGTTTCTCGCTAAAAACGGAAACAACATGCCTGTACCGAGCGTATATCCATCTAACACAAAGTATATCGTCCAAATAAGTCCCCATAGACCAAACCAAATGATCGCAACTGTTTCATGAGACATGTTGCATTTCCCCACCTTTCGTAGCCGCGGATGTGTACGGTCCTTTTTTTGCATATTTCAACATTAAGTACACGTCAGCAATAAGCAAAATCGTATAAAACACGACTAAGCTGACGAGCGAGAAAAGGATTTGTGAGAGCGAGATTGGCGATACTGCCTCAGCTGTACGCATGAGACCATAAACAGTCCACGGTTGACGTCCGACTTCCGCAACGACCCAGCCAGCATTGATCGCAACGTACGGTAACAAAACGGAATACATGACTACCTTTAAGAAGCGTTTTGATTCAATTAATTTATTTTTACGATACAAGTAAAACCCATACCAACATAAAGCGACGAAATATAGTCCGAGTGCGACCATTAATCGAAATGAGTAAAACACAATATTGACGTTCGGTCGTTCGTCTTTCGGAATTTGATCAAATCCAACGACTTTTCCATCAAACGAATGCGTATAAAAGTAACTTCCAAGCTTCGGAATCGTTAAAAATTCAACGATATTTCGTTCGTTTTTTGGATCCGGAATTTGAATAATATGAAAAGGTAACCCCTCTTTCGTTTCCCAAACAGCTTCTAGTGCTGCTCCTTTAGCAGGCTGCATCTTTGCCGCAAACGATGCTGATTTATGACCGATAAATGGTGTTGCTGTTGTCGCGATAAGACCTAGAATAAGTGCATACTTAAACGATTTTTCGAAAAATACGACATGCTGCTTACGCAACAAATGCCATGCGCTAACAGCCATCACAAAAAACGCTCCAACAATATAACAGCTAACGATTGTGTGCACAAACATATGCCATGCATATGGATTTGTTACCACTTCCCAAAAGTTTTGTAGTTCGATGCGACCGTTTCTCTCAATATACCCGACCGGATTTTGCATAAACCCGTTTGCTGTAATAATCCAAAGTGCTGAAATGTTTGTACCGAGCGCAACCATCCAAATCGAAAACGCACGAAGTTTTGGTGAAATTTTATCCTTCCCAAATAGCCAAATCCCCATAAATGTTGATTCTAAAAAGAAAGCAACGAGCGCTTCAATGGCGAGCGGAGATCCGAAAATATCCCCCATATATTTCGAATACTCAGACCAGTTTGTACCAAATTGAAATTCCATCGTAATGCCTGTGACTACGCCAAGGACGAAGTTAATAGCAAACAATTTCCCCCAAAAATCTGCCATTTGTCGATAAAGCGGATTTTTTGTTCGTACATGTTGTGTTTCCATCCATGCAATTAAAACAATAAGACCAATGGTCAACGGGACGAATAAAAAATGATAGAAAACAGTAATGGCAAATTGAAAACGGCTTAACAAAAGTACATCGCTCATATATCCCCCTCCAACGATACAAAATGTTTTTTTACTATGTATAAGAGTAACCCTAAGACGTGAAGAAGCGGTGAGGGAAATGTTGCAAAGCTGTGACGATAATTTAAAAAAAATGTGTCTATTTACTATGATTAACATGAAAAAGAGGAAAACCTCCTTGCAATGGGCAAGGAGGTTATTTTCACTCGTTTGGTTGGAACGTTTTACAGTCTGTTTCTGTCGAGCTCGTCGCTGTGGAGCCAGCATGGCTTACGACATAGATTGCGTCTGCACTACATCGATTGCCTTGCGACCAAAACTGACAGTTTTGCACCTCACAAAGTACATCTTTTGCCACAACCATTCCCTCCTTTCTTTATGCTGATGTTAGTGTAGACAAAACATTGGCAAGACATAACATGAAAAAATGAGCAAAAATAATGAGAATTTTTATCATTATATGTTGACATAGATAATCATTCTCAATTAGAATGAAATTGTGCAAGATAAGACAAAAAATTCGGAGGGAGTTATATGTCATCATTATTAGTTGTTGGAGCAGATCATTTAGGAAACATTACCGATAAATTAAAAAACTCAGGATTTCAGGAGATTATTCATTTAGATGGTCGAAAAGTGAATATGGTGAAGCGACAAATTCCAGAGCATGTCGATATCGTATTTGTCATGACGGATTACATTAACCACAATTTAGCAAAGGTCATTAAACAAAAAGCAAAAGATCAACATAAGCCGATTTATTTTGTAAAGCGTTCATGGAGCTCGATCCAAACGGTTATTCAACAAATGGGGGATGAACTAAGGGGGAGATGACGTTGTGGCAACCGTTTTTAAATGAAGTATTAACTTATCATTACAGCATATTTCCACCTCATCGTTCATCACTTACGTTGCTAAAAGGAATTGAACGGGCAACATCATCGTTTCCGATCGCTTCTTGTGACTCTCCCGTTACATATTATAAAACGATAGCGCAAATGACGGATTACTTGCTTCGCTTTGTTGCGAACGATCAGTCGTTTGTTCATATATTTGACGAGCGTGCAGCATTTATAACTGCATCTTGTACGTCTGAAACATGCGTTGTCCCATCATGTATGAATGTTTTCATTTTTGATTGCACCCCATCATTGCACGTATGTCGCCAATTTGAAGAGCGGTTCGGACAAAAACCGAGAGCAGTACGAATGTATTACGTCATGAAAAATCGTTTATTTCACGTCGTATTGAAAAACGAAGCATATTTTACACACTTATTATAAAAAACCGGGCGACTACCCGGTTTTTTTACAATTCATCAAACCCGTTCACATCGGTTGTTTTCGTATATGAACGTGGACGGGCTTCAAAAAAGTCGGTTTTGCCTAAGTTCACATTTTCATCGCTAAAGACGCGAATCCAAGGCATGCTATTTTCATCCGCGTCATAGCGATCGTCTAATCCAAGCATGCGCAACCGTTTATTTCCAAGATATTCGATATATTTTTCCATTTCGATGACGTCAATGCCATCAATATCGCGCAACACAAAGCGCGACCATTCTGTTTCGTAACGAATGGCTTCGTCGATATAGTCATATATCCACGCAGAAAACGCTCCATTTTCATCAATTTGTGGATTTTCCCATAACACTGCGCGTACAAGTTGAGAAATAAAGTAACTATGGCATAGCTCATCTTTATTAATATAACTAATCATCGTTGATGTTTTGAGCATTTTTTGGTTTCTTGCCAAATTGTAAAAAAAGGCAAACCCAGAATAAAAATTAATCCCCTCTAAGACGAGCGAAGCGACGAGCGCGCGGCAAAACGTCTCTACCGTTGGTTGCTCGCGAAATGCTTCATATACGCGAATGACGTGTTCATTTCGCTTATAAATGTGCGGATTTGTTCGTGCCATTTCAAACGCGCGATGTTGCTCGGATAATTTTTCGATCGAAGCAAGAACGTACGAGTACGATTGATTATGAACGACTTCTTGCTGTTCGATAATCGAAAAAATTGCTTTGACGCTCGGATCGGTAATGTATTCTTTCATCGCCCCAATAAAATTTGGTTGAACAGAATCTAAAATTGAAAGCAAGCCGATAATGTGTAAAAATGCATCCCGTTCCCGTTCACTTAACGCATGCCATTGTTTAATATCATCTGACATATTAATTTCAAACGGCGTCCAAAAGTTGCCGAGCAACATTTTGTATATATCGTAAAAATGGCTATATTTAATATCGTTCCAGTTTAAAATGCCGCTTGCTTTTCCATTGATAATGCTCGTTGCTTTATTTGGATGCGACGGCTCGAGCAATTTTACTTTCGTCAATAACAAAACGGTCAACCTCCTCTAGTAGCTGTTGTACGAATACAGTCGGTAAGTGTTGTTGATGGCCGCGCGGTGATTGTTCAATTTTTAACGTGCCGAGCACAGTCGTCACTTTTCGTAAATGGTACTCCATTTCATCGACAGCACGGCAATAGTATGGCCACATTTGATCTCCTGTGCCAAACAGCGCAACAGGAGGCAAAGGAAGATTTCGTTCTTTGATAAGAAAACGAAGTAGCTTCCTCATTTCATCTGGAAGTTGTCCATTTCCCCATGTATATGAACCGAATAAAAGAAGGTGTGTTTCACGGATAAGCGACTCGATTGCAAATGCGTGTTGAACATCGATTGTTTTTACAGCGTGTCCGTACGATCGAAAAGCTTGTTCAATCAAAAAGGCGACTTCTTTTGTGTTACCAGTTTTTGATGTGTAACAAATAAGAACGTTCATTTGTTTCTCTCCCTTATGATGAGCAAACGTCGCATTCTTCAATTGTTACGGCAGTGCTGCGAACGTAATACGTCGATTTTAACCGTTCTTTCCATGCCGTTAAATGTAAATCCAAAAGATCTTTCGCTTTAATCGTGTTGTATACGTAAAGATTAAAACTTAACGACTGATCGACATGTTTTTGTCTAGCGGCATTTTGACGAATGCTCATCTTTTGATCCACTTCATAGGCATTTTCGTAAAACCAAAATGTTTTGGCATTTAAATCAGGAACGGTAACAGGAATTTTATAATTTTTCTTTTCTTCAAAATATAAGCGATTAAAGACAGGGTCGCATGACGCCGTTCCGTTTGCTAAAACGGATGTCGAAGCGTTTGGCGCAGGCGCCATGAGATACCCATTACGTATCCCATGTCTCATCACTTGTTGCTTTAACTCATCCCAATCTAACTCATCGTGGGAATGATAACCGCGAAGGTCAAAATATTTCCCTGTATGCCAATCAGAACCTGCAAACTCCGGATATGCTCCTTTTTCTTTCGCTAATTCCATGCTTGCTCGAATCGTTAAATAAGCGATTTTTTCAAATAGCTTGTCAGCGAAATCAACGCTTTCTTCGCTATTCCACTTGATTCCTTTTAACGCCAATAAGTGATGCCATGAAAATGCACCTAGACCGATTGCCCGATATTTTTTATTTGTCATCACCGCTTGCAACACTTCAATGCGATTTTCGTTTAAGTCGATGACGTTATCGAGCATACGCACTTGAATCGGAATTAATCTTTCGAGTACATCGTCTTGTACGGCGCGAGCGAGATGAATGCTAGATAAGTTACAAACGACAAAGTCGCCTGGCTTTTTATGAATAATAATTTCACCATCTTGCGTATACTCTTTTGTTACGGTAGTCGCGCTCATATTTTGCATAATTTCCGTACATAAATTGCTAGAATAAATCATGCCCGCATGTTTATTTGGATTCATTCGATTCGCTTCGTCGCGATAAAACATATAAGGTGTACCCGTTTCTAATTGTGATTTTAAAATGCGCTTCATAATTTCAATGGCAGGTACACGTTCTTTACTTAACTCTGGGTGATTGATACATTCTTCGTATTTTTCGCGGAACGAACCACACCCTCGTTCTTCATCGTAAAAATCTTCAAGACCTAGCGGATTCCCATCTTTATCTTTCCACCCCATCACTTTTTTCACTTCATGTGGGTCAAATAAATACCAATCGCCACGCTTTTCGACTTGTTCCATAAATAAATCAGGGATGCATACGCCATAAAATAAATCATGGCATTTTTGCCGTTCATCGCCGTTGTTTAGTTTCGCGTCTAAAAATGAGAAAATGTCTTTATGCCAAACGTCTAAATAGACGGCAATACTTCCTTGTCGCGTACCAAGCTGGTCAACCGATACAGCGGTATTGTTTAATTGACGCATCCATGGGATGACACCAGACGATACGCCTTTAAATCCTTTAATATCCGAGTTGCGTGCCCGAATTTTACCTAAATATACACCAATCCCTCCACCGCCCTTTGATAAACGCGCGACGTCTGTATTTGATTCATAAATGCCGGTTAAGCTATCGTCGACTGTATCAATGAAACAACTCGATAATTGACCGTAAGATTTACCTGCGTTGGCGTACGTTGGTGTAGCGACCGTCATGTATTGGTTCGATAACGCCCAATACGCTTCTTTGACAAGCTCCATTCGTTTTTCTTTTGGCTCATTCACCATCAGCGTAAGAGCAATGGTTAAAAAACGTTCTTGTGGCAACTCATAAATTTCTCCGTCATATCCTTTCGCTAAATAACGATCAACGAGTGTGCGTAATCCGATGTATGTAAATTGCTCGTCTTTTTTCGGATCGATCCATGTCCCCGCTTCTTGTAGTTCTTCTTTCGTATATCGTTCAAGTACAAACGGATCGTAAATACCGAGATCAACGAGCATTGTTTGTAACTCATAAAAGTAGCGGTATGTGTCGGATACATCATAACCCCGATTTATAGCAGCCTCATTGTATAGCTGTTGTAAATAAAGGCGTGCTGCGACAAACGTCCAATCAGGTTGTTCTACGGTGATTTCGTCAAGTGCATTTAAAATGAGTTTGTTCATCATGTCATCGTATGATTTTGTATACGTCAGCGACCGTATCGTACGCTCGATGTATCGCTCGCTTGATAAGTGTGGAAAATCTTTGAAAATATGAAACAATAATGTGCGGGTCGTTTCTTCATTTACTTCTGTTTGTTGTTTTATGTACACCATATAACATCCCTTCCCCTAGAAAATAAAAAAATCCGCTCTCGTTGAGCGGATGAAACGATGGTAAAAGCATGCCTTTTTCCATCGTTTCATCTTCTCAATCCCCGAAGAATATGAAACGATACAAGGAAGGCAGGTCTCCTGACTTGCGCTTCTTCCTACTTTGGATTCCTTCCCATATATGCGCCATAAAACAGCTGACATATACAGTGGTGTTGTTTCCATTTCGTCTGCGCACACAGTTGCGGGGACAGTTCTGGATTCGCACCAGATTCCCTATTAAGTCCGTTTGGACACCTTCGCTTGTCGGTTTCAATATATAGTTATTATCTTGTTTATCATCACAATATATTGTGTAAAAAAGGTTTACGTTTAAAACTATAACGAAAAATCTCAACATTTGCAATCATTATTTTTCATCCTTTGCTACATAGCGTCGATCTTTCATAAACAGCCGCCAAAAATAAATGAATCCTGGAAATAAAATTGCAAAACCAACGATATACGTCAAAAATAAGGCACGAAACGTATTCGGGTGTGTAAATCCCGACTCAATGGTTACATTCGGATAAATCATATACGGTAAATGAGCTTTCCCATATGCATAGCTCGCACAAAAATATTGTAAAACGATCGCAACCACCGCAAGACGCGGTATTCCGCGTCCATGTTTCTTTTTCCGTGGGGGAAGAAAAAGCGCCCCGCCAGCTAAAAGGAACAATATGACGGAAGCGACAAGCCATGGCCAATGAGACATCATTCCATCGTATAGCCACCGTGCTTCATTTCGCATCGTAATCATAATCAACATCGAGGAGAGAAGGGCGAATGGTCCTATAATAAGCGCATCGCGACGATAGATCGCATATGCCTCCGCTTCATTCGCTTCATTTGAGTAATCCGCTAATAAAAGCGAAGAAAGAAAAAGTGTGCTTGTAATCGCAAAGGCAATAAACGCATACTCATGTGGGCTTGTAAATAGACGATCGAGCCGAAGACGACTGACACCATTCATTGTTTCAACGAAAGACCCATGTGTAATGGGCAAGACGCTAATTAAAAATGCTGGAATAAGCAAACCGCTTATGCCTGAAATGTAAATGAGCACTTTTTCATATTTAGGGGCAACGTGCGAAAAAACGAGAAATGCACTACGAACGGTCAGCAAAAGTAAAATAATACTACCAGGGATAAGCAAGATCGTTCCAAGTATAAACGTCGCCCCAGGAAAAAAGCTAACGAGCGCTACGACGATGGCGACGATAAAGACGTTCGTTACTTCCCATGTTGGCGATAAATATCGATTTGCGATTTTCGTTGCTTTTGTTTGTGGACGATTCATATATACCATCGACCAAAAACCTGCTCCGAAGTCCATCGTCGCCATGACGGCGTAAATAAAAATAAATCCCCATAAAATTGAAATCGCAATTAATTCATCTGTCATCATCTTGCTCCTTTCTATATGTGTATAGACAACTGTTGTTCAATCGGATGGCGGCGAAAATACGATCGCAAGACGAGCACGACGGCGATGAGTAAAAATACGTAAATGGACGTAAATAAAAGAAAAAGTGTTCCCAAATTTGTTGATTGTGTTACAGCTTCTGCTGTTGTCATCATGCGATAAATGACCCATGGTTGTCTGCCTGTGCAAGCAAAAATCCAGCCAAATTCAATGCCGAGAAGAGCGAGCGGCCCAGCAGTAACAACTGTCCGCATAAACCAGTTTGGAAATGTATATTGTTTCTTTATGCGATACCAAATGAATCCGACAGTTGAAAGTAGGAGAAGAAACATGCCAATTCCGACCATGGCGTTAAAAAGTGTATGGACGAATAGAGGGGGCCACCATTCTTCTGGAAAATCATTTAACCCGACAACGACGGTATCGAAGCGATTACCAGCTAAAAAGCTAAGCAACCACGGAATTTCAATTCCCCATTTTACTGTTTGCGTTTCGCGATCTGTAAAACCACCGATAACGAGTGGAGCGTGTGACTGCGTTTCAAACAATCCTTCAGCAGCCGCTAATTTTTCTGGTTGATATTCATGAAGAAGTTGAGCTGATTCATGTCCGTTTATTGCCGTGAGTAAAGAAAATACGCCACCGACTGTTAACCCGAGCATCAGTGCTTTTTTATGAAAAAGCTGAATGCGCTCGTTATGTTTATTTTTCAACATCTTGTAGGCAGCGATGGAAGCGATCGTAAACGCTCCGGTCATATAGGCGGATAAAACAACGTGTGTGGCTGTGACGGCAAAGCTCGGATTAAAAAATGCTTTCCATGGATCGACGTCAACAATTTGTCCATTTTCGATGCGAAAGCCTGTCGGTGTACCTTCAAAGGCATGTACGTTCGTAATTAAAATGGCAGAAGCAGCTGCCCCGATGGCCACAAATATTAAGCTTACGATGCGCATCGTTGGTGAAATGCGGTCAGCTGCATATACGTAAATAGATAAAAATAACGCTTCAACGAAAAACGCATAAATTTCAATTTGGAAAGGAAGTGCCATTACTTTTCCGATTACTTCCATAAAACCTGGCCATAGAAGGGAGAGCTGCACTCCTGCAATCGTACCGGATGGAATGGCTACACCGAGCAAAATGGCGAGCGCTTTCGTCCAACGATTTGCCATGATGGCATAGTCATTGTCTTTCGTTTTTTGATACGTGAGTTCCGCAAGTAAAATCATAAGTGGAATGCCGACGCCCAGCGTTGCGAAAATAATATGAAACGCCATTGTAGTTCCAAACAACGTTCTTGCGGTTAATACGTGGTCCATACCGAAATGTTCATCCCTTTCCATACATTGTCGTTTCCTAGTTTGATTTGAAAAGGGAAAAAATATACAAAAAAATAAGCGACCGTTATGATCGCTTATTGTAGAGCTTTTTTTAGTGCAGAGATGTTGTCATTCATAATTGCGAAGTAGTCTTTGTTGTTTTTTATATCATCATTTGTTCGTGCTTCTAAGTTGTGAAGGATAAGTACATCAGCTCCGATTTCGTTTTTCACAACTTCAGCAATTTTCGATGTTACGTTTTGCTCAAAAAAGATATGGTGTATGTCATGGTCTTTGGCGATTTGAATAATCGAAGCAAGCTGCTTTTGCGATGGTTCATTTGTTGGTGACAATCCTGTTACACTTATTTGCTTGATGCCGTATCGTTTTTCCCAATAGCCGTATGCCGCATGAGCGACAAGAATTTCTTTTCTTTTTGCTTCTTTTACTAATTGTTGAAATTGTTGATCTAGTTGTTCAAGCTGTTGTTTTAGCGAAGTAAAGTTTTGTTCAAAATCGTCTTTTGCTTCCGGTTTTAGTTTTGTTAACGTTTGTTTAATCGTTTCAGCCATTTGGATTGAATATATCGGATCTAACCAGACATGAGGATCTACATCACCGTGCTCATGCTCATCTTCATGGGCGTGTTCATCTTCATGAGCATGTTCGTCCCCATGAGCATCGTTGGCTGGAAGCAATTCCATCCCAGCTGTTGCTTCCACGAACTTGACGTGTTCATTCTCTAGCGTTTCGACAACGCGGTCAACAAATCCTTCCATTCCTTGACCGATGTAAATGAAAGCGTCAGCATCTGCGATTTGTTGCATCGTTTTTGCCGTCGGTTCGTATGTGTGCACATCAACGCCGGGAGGATATACGCTTTCCACTTGAACGTGCTTGCCACCAATTTTTTCAGTAAAGTCTTGAAGAGGGTATACAGTTGTATAAACGATAAGTTGATCGTTTTTTTCCTCATTCTTCGATTCATTCGTCTGTTCTTGTTGCGAGCATCCAAACAATAGCAGTGTGCTCGTAAGTATAATGGATAAAATGGTTTTTACCTTCATCTTCCTCCTCCTTCCAAATAAAGAAAGATGTTTCTGATCGTCAGATAACATCTCTCTCACTCCTGTTTTATTATATCGTAATCGTTACGATTTGAAAACTATGAAACAGAAACAAATGGTGGGAGTGGATCGACAAATGTTGACCAATCTTTGCTCATTTCTTCATCTGTTAATAAGCATGTTTATTTAAAATGAGCACGTTTGTAAATTCGATTTGGTCAATTAATAGATCAACGACTTCACGCACATCTGTTTCATCGATCGCTTGTTTGCGATCTAGTAACGTTTCACCGGAAGCGAAATCATGCCAAAAACGATGAGCATCGACGACAGTAACCATCGTATCTAATCGACATTTCGATGTTAAATCGATCCCGAACTCCTCGTCAATGTACGTAAACGTTTGAGCAACAGGAATTGGCTCGCTAATGCCTGATGATTCGATAACGATGTAATCAATGTTGCCAGCATCAACGAGATTTTCGACTTCTTTCATTAAATCTTCTCGCAACGTACAGCAAATACACCCATTTTGAATTTGTACAAGCTTTTCTTCTGTACGCGAAAAACCGCCTTGTTTAATTAATTCAGCGTCAATATTGACTTCACTCATGTCATTGACGATGACAGCGATTTTTAATCCGTCACGATTATTTAAAATATGATTAAGCAACGTCGTTTTTCCAGAACCTAAATAGCCGCTTAATACGGTAACAGGGATTTTCATTTTCCTCCTCCTTTTGATAAAGCGTAATTACTACGATTTACAACGTTTATCATATCGAAAAAAAAAGAGAAAGGGCAATTATTTTTGCTCTTTTTCTGGCACAGGATCAAATCCACCTGGATGAAATGGATGGCACTTTAAAATGCGTTTGATTGTTAAATAGCCTCCTTTAAGTGCACCGAAGCGACGAATCGCTTCTAATCCGTAATGCGAACAAGTCGGATAAAAGCGACATGTCGGTGGTTTTAAAGGGGAAATAAATCGTTGATAAAAACGAATGAGTAAGATGAATATATGTTTCATGTAATACGCCCGCCCCTATTTTTTCTTATTGTAACATATTTGGACGAAACAATTCCAACAAAAAAAGATGAAAAAAGTCGGACTTTTGTGTATGATAAAAACGTAACAATTGAAAAAGAGGTGACATATATGCCTTCAGTAGAAAGCTTTGAACTAGACCATTGTGCGGTCAAAGCACCGTACGTTCGCCATTGTGGTGTTCATCAAGTCGGTAGCGACGGTGTTGTGAATAAATTTGATATTCGCTTTTGTCAACCAAATAAAGAAGCGATGCAACCGGCAGCGATTCATACACTTGAACATTTACTAGCGGTGCACATTCGTAAGCATGCTGAAAAATACGCTCATTTTGATATTATCGATATTTCTCCGATGGGATGTCAAACGGGGTATTATTTAGTCGTTAGTGGCACGCCAACAGTCGAAGAAATTATTGATTTGCTTGAGGCGACGATGAATGAGGCATTGACGGTTACAGAAGTGCCAGCTGCAACGGAAAAAGAGTGCGGTCAAGCGAAATTGCACGATTTAGAAGGAGCTAAGCGACTTATGCGATATTGGCTATCGCAGCCAAAGGAAGAATTGAAAAAAGTATTTGGTTAAAAAATAAAGGTTCAGATGTTACATGTCTGAACCTTTACTTTTTTCACTCGGCAATTCATCAATAGTATGTTTGTATTTGTATGCTTTTGAGGTCGTTAAAACGCTTAAAATGAGCACGACAAATACAATGATGATAGAAATAATAAAAGTGAGCAACATACATACCCCTCCATCCTCCATTTTAAATTTTAATATGAAAGCATATTGTTTTCCAAAAAATTTTTTGTTTGTTACAATGAAGAAAGGGAAAGTTTATAATCGAGGAGGGAATTAGTGTGAAAGAAAAACTAATTGATATTGTCAACAAACAAATTGCAAACTGGAACGTGTTATATGTAAAATTACACAACTACCATTGGTATGTGAAAGGGCCGCAGTTTTTTACGCTGCATACAAAATTTGAAGAGTTGTACAATGAGGCGGCACTACATATTGATGAGCTAGCAGAGCGTTTGTTAGCGCTAGGTGGAAAACCGTTAGCGACGATGAAAGATTATTTAGCGGTAGCATCTGTACATGAAGCAAAAGGAAATGAAACGGCGGAAGAAATGGTAGCGGAAATTGTTCGCGATTTTGAAACGATGATTGAAGAATTGAAAGCTGGCATGGACTACGCCGGAGAAATTGGAGATGAAACAACAGGCGATATGCTTTTAGGCATTCATCAAAGTTTAGAAAAACATGTATGGATGCTCAAATCGTTTCTCGGATAAGGTGGGAGTGGCCCCACCTTATTTGCATGTTCAGTCGCAGATGAGTGCTTTTGTTGCATGAAAATAAATGAATCGACTCACACTAACTGTAACAAACGAAAAAGAGGTGGGTCGATGAAAAAAACGTATTATGTTTCGGTGGCACGTGGTGAGATTTCACAAGTGAAAACGGCTTCACCATGGGAATTTCGCATTGAAGCGACGGATGAAGAAATCATTCAATTACGGGAGTATTTTGATGAAATGTATTCATCCGATTGGCAATCGTTTTGGCGTGCACATGTGCCATATGTGCAATATCATTATGATCGGCCGAACGACGGGTATGACAACGCGATGAAAAAAGTGTATGAAATGATTTATGAACTTGGCGATGAAGAAGCGAAACAACAAATTGAAACGATGGGTGTCATACAGTTATAAAGGCTGTCGACAACTTTACTGTGTGGTACAATGAAGAAAACATACAGTTGAGGGTAGACGGTGATGATTGTATTTCAAGATTACTACGGATACAACGTTCGACTTTCTTTTTCTGACCATCCTTTCTCGCAGCAACCGAAACATGTTTTCGTTATTTGTCGGTACGGTGGTCGTTGGTTATTGACAAATCACGCTGTACGTGGCTTGGAGTTTCCAGGCGGGAAAATAGAGAAAGGAGAAACGCCAAAACAAGCAGCAATTCGCGAAGTAAAGGAAGAAACGGGAGGGGTCGTTGAAAAGATCACGTACATTGGACAGTATGAAGTCAACCGTCCGAATGAAACGATTGTAAAAAATATTTATTTTGCCCATGTTAAATCTTTGGAACAAAGGGAGTCGTATTTTGAAACAAATGGTCCTGTGCTCATTGAGCATATGCCAGATGAAATAGCGAAAGATGAACGATTTAGTTTTATTATGAAAGATGGCGTATGGACATATACAAAACAAGAGTTACAGCGGCGGGGAATGTTGTAAAACCCCACCGCTTTTTGACGTGTGGGGTTATGCGCCCTTCACTAATTTCTTTTCAAGCCAACTTACAAGTTGATACATGATGCTTGAAAGTAACGCGATCATAAGCAAACTTAATAAAACGAGCGTAAAGTTGAACACTTGGAATCCGTAAATAATCATATAACCGAGTCCTTGTTTTGAGACGAGAAATTCACCAACGATGACACCAACCCAAGATAGACCAACGTTTACTTTTAACGTTGAAATGATTGTTGGGAAGGAGGCAGGTAAAATGGCCTCTGTAAACCACTGTCGTTTCGTTGCTCCGAATGTTCGAAGCACTTTTATATAGTTTGCATCGACTTCTTTAAATGAGGTGTAAACGACAATCGTTGTAATGATGATCGAAATGATCGCTCCCATTGCGACGATCGATGTCATATTCGGTCCGAGTGCGACGATTAAAATCGGACCGAGCGCTACTTTTGGCATCGCGTTTAAAATGACTAAATACGGATCAACGATGTGAGAGATGCGCGGAAACCACCAAAGTATTGCTGCAAAACAAACACCGATCATCGTTCCGGCGATAAAGCCCAGCACCGTCTCTGTTAATGTGACGGTCGTGTGTGTTAGCAATGTATGATCGCGTATTTTGGCGATAAACAAATGCCAAATGGAAGACGGGGAGCTAAATAATAACGGATCAATCCAATGAAATCGGCTTGCGATTTCCCATAAACTAAAAAACGTAATGACAATGATTACTTGAAAAAAACGGACGATTTGTTTTTCCTGTTTTTCATATGCCATATATTGATCATATATACGTTGCAACCACTCATGTTTGTTCAATGCTCTCTAACTCCTTCCAAATCATTTGAAAGAGCGGTGAAAAATCTGGATGTTGGCGAGCTTGAAATGGTGTACAAGCTTTTAATGAGTCTGGAACAGTAACAATTCGTTTAATTTTTCCGGGTTTTGCGGTAAATAAAACGATCCGATCGCTCATCGCAATCGCTTCACCGATATCGTGTGTGACAAGAAGTGCTGTTTTTCGATATTGTTTTAACGTCTCCCATACAAGATCTTCAAGTTTAAGCTTTGTTTGGTAATCAAGTGCTGAAAACGGTTCGTCTAACAATAAAATTTTCGGATCGGTTGCGAGTGTGCGAACAAGTGCTGCGCGCTGACGCATTCCTCCCGATAATTCATAAGGGTAACGATCGTCCACGTCACGCAAACCGATTTGATGTAGAAGGGAGAGCGTTTGCTTTCTCGTTTTCTCGCTATATTTGCCTGTCAGTTTTAATCCGAGTGTCACGTTTTGTTCAATCGTTTTCCATGGAAACAAATAATCGTGTTGAAGCATATATCCGATCGTTTGGCTCATCGTGTGAATTTCTTTTCCTTCGATAAGCACACGACCTTTTGTTGGTTTGATGAGCCCCGCCACAATTGAAAGAAGCGTTGTTTTTCCACAGCCGCTTGGGCCGAGAAAGGAGACAAACTCTCCTCTCTCGACAGTTAGCGATAGATGATCAAGCGCCAATACGGCAGATTGCTTTGTGACGTAGGCGTGCATCACTTGATCAATTGTTAAAATGGGCATGATGTTCACCTACTTTTTCGCTTTTTCAGCGAACGATGTATTCACTAAAATGGAATGCTCAATGTACGATGGCAACTCGTTTGCTTCTTTCATAATGTTTTGAAGATGGTTCCATTCTTCTTCATCTAAAATCGGATCAGTTGCGTATGAACCTTGTTGTTTATAGCGATCGACGACTTTTTCAATGAGAGCGATATCTGTATTTTCAAAGTACGGTTGAATGACTGTTGCAATTTCTTTCGCATCGTGTGTTTGCACCCATTGTTGAGCTTTATAAAGAGCTCGTGTGAATTTATCAATCACATCTTTATTTTTTTCAATGAAGCTTTGTTTCGCCATAAATGTCGTATATGGGAGATGACCAGATTCCGTTCCGAATGAAGCGACAATATATCCTTTTCCTTCTTGTTCAAAAATGCTAGCAGTTGGCTCAAATAGTTGGACGAAATCGCCTGTTCCGCTTGCAAATGCATTGGCAATATTAGCAAAATCAATATTTTGGATGAGATTTAAGTCTTTGTGTGGGTCAATGCCGTGTTGTTTGAGAACGTATTCTCCGATCATTTGTGGCATGCCGCCTTTTCTTTGCCCCAAAAATGTGCTTCCTTTTAGTTGATCCCATGTAAAGTTGGCGATTGGTTCACGTGAAACTAAAAATGTACCATCGGTCTGTGTCAATTGCGCGAAATTGATGACCGGATCAACAGCTCCTTGGCTATACACGTAAATGGACGTTTCGGAACCGACAAGCGCAATATCCGCTCCGTTTGATAAAAGTGTCGTCATCGTTTTATCGCCGCCCCACGTTGTATTTAGCTCAATATGAAGCCCTTCTTCAGCAAAAAAACCTTTTTCAATTGCCACGTATTGTGGAGCGTAAAAAATGGATCGAGTTACTTCTGCAACGCGTAACGTTTTTACATCATTTGATGAGCAGGCTGTAAGTAAAAACATTAAAATAATGAGCAAAAACCCCCATTTTCGCATGTGTTTCCCCTCTTTCCTGTCGTTTGCTTTATCGTATGCGCCTAATAAAAATGTGTGAATGATCTAAAAAGAAAACCGCCGAGCACATCCCCCGACGGTTTAATTAATCGAATGCAAAGCAATTAATTCATATGTAACGATCGTTGTTTCGTTTTCAAAGGTAAGTTTTTTGACAATCGCTTTTCCCGTTGTTTCTCCGTGTTTTGTTCGTCTTACTTCTAATGGGACATCAAGCGGATATAAACGATAGCCTTCTTTTTGTAATACAAATAAGTTGTGTTCAATTCGTTTTTCTTTTCCATTTGTGACGATCATTGTTTGTACTTCTAACGGCATACCCATGGGATCACTCCATATTCCACATTTTTACCTTCATTGAAACACATTTATGACGATTACACAACTACATTTCATGATTTGTAACTATATCATATAAATAAATCATATGACCTAGTGATAAATTTTATTGACAGGACAAGAATATAAATGATACGATGGCAATAAGCTTTCAAAGGAGATGTTTGAATATTCATTTCTTTTTAAAGCGAAGTGTTCACGTATGAGGGGAGTTTTTTGTTACATGAAACAATTTCATTCATTTGGGTGGTATGCGGCTCGCATTGCCCCGTATTTGCCTGAGGAAGCGTTCCGTCCTGTTCCGTCTCGTCTGTTTGGTGGTCTTGCTTACATGCTCGTTTTAGTTAGCAGCATTGTCACGATTTCTTTATTTGATCTCCATTGGTTATGGAACGGATTGCTTTCAGTTGTTATTGGATTTTGTTTTGCTGGTTTAGGGTTTTTAGGACATGAAATTTTGCATGGAACAGTTGTCAAACGGGCGTGGCTTCGTGATTTGTTAGGAGGCATTGCATTTTTGCCACTTTGCACAGGTCCAAAGTTGTGGAGAAAATGGCATAACGCAACGCATCATGTGCATACACAACATGAGGAACTTGATCCGGATGCGTGGCCGACGATCAAACGTTTAGCTCAAAGTCGTTTCCTCCGTTGGATTTATCGCATTCCGTTTCCGATTCGTGCGGCTTTTTCGTTCTTGTCTTTAGCAGGGATGTTTACAGTTCATTCGCTTCATATGCTTCTTCATTTTTGGAAGGAGTTTGAAAAAGGAAGTCGTCGTGCCGTATTCTGGCAATTTGTCTTACCATGGTCGGTATGGATTGGATTATTGTTGATGATCGGAGTAGAAAAATGGCTCTTTGCGTTCGTTCTTCCACTACTTATTGGAAATGCGATCGTGATGGGATACATTTCAACAAACCATCGTTTAAATCCGCTCGTTCCAGTTAACGATCCATTAGCAAACAGCTTAACTGTCATCGTTCCAAAGTGGGTTGACGTATTGCATTTTAACTTTTCGCACCATACAGAACATCATTTGTTCCCAGCGATGAGTTCAAAATATTATCCGCTCGTTAAACAATATATTAAACAACTATGGCCGGATCGTTATTATGAAATGCCAATGACAAAAGCGTTAATTGCGCTATGGAAAACACCAAGGCTTTATCATGAGCAAACGGAACTCATCGAACCACGTGAAGGATATGTGTACGGAACACTTGGAAATGGATTAAATATAGATGACCTTTCGCATAAAGTGAAGGAAAATGTTGTAGGAAAAATGGTGAAAGAAAAGTAAAGCGTCGCATCTCGGCGCTTTTTGTTTTCTTGCATGTTTTATTATAGGGGAAATATATAATTGAAAGCTATTTCATTTTTTCTTTTCATTTGCTTATGATGTAATTTTTCGTTTTTTCGTCATAAACGCCATGTCTATTGCCGCCTGAAAACATCAAGTTGACTCGTTTTACAGCATCTTGCGTTTTTTGACCGAACACGCCGTCTTCTGCTCCGCATTTAAAATGAATCGTATTTAACGCTTGCTGTAAGATGCGTACGTCCTCGCCACGATCGCCATATCGAAGTACTTTATTCGGAAGTTTATTAATCAGTTGTTCGATTGGATTTTGTTGCTTCGGTGTTTGATTAGATGGTTGTGATGGAGGGTTGGTTGCTTCTTTCTTTACTTGTTTTTCAATGATAATTTGTTGGCCAGGCTGTAACGTTCTTGGATTGACGTCAGGATTTAGACGCAATAACGTTTTGACGCTTACTCCTGTTTTTTGACTAATTGCCCATAGTGTATCCCCTTGTTCGATAGTATACAGTTTGACATCTTCTTTTATTTCGATGTTTTCTTTTTCTGCTAATACTTGCGCATAGTTAAAACAAGGACATTGCTTCCATTCGTATCCTTTTAGTTCGTTATGTCCTTTCACATCTTTATAGTTTGGTAATATATTTACAAGTGTTTTGTATAACGCTTTTAGCGATTGTTTTTGTTCATTCGTCGGTTGTTGTGTGCGAAAATCACCTGTTAAACAAATGCCAATGCAGTAAGGGTTATGATTGCCGACATGGTAGCTAATCGTTTCTAAGTCGTTGCAAAAATGAATCGTTCCGTCTTGTTCAATGACAAAATGGTATCCAATTCCGGGCCATCCTTTACTAACGTGATAATTAGCAAACGCGAATGCGGAACCTGTTTTCGTTAAACTATGATGAATAATAATATGTGTTTTTTGTTGAATCGTCGTCTTTTTGTACGAACGTCCGGAACGAGTAGGGAGAAGATGGCGTATATCTTTTAATTGGGGGAGAGCAAGTAGTTCGTTCATTTTTTAGCCTCCTTTTGTTCGTTTTTATATACTACTATATGTTCCAATTTCGTAAATGGTTTGTACGAAACAATAAAAAAAGAAAAAAGCTGCCAAAACAGGCAGCTTTTGTTGTTTACGCGATTGGCCCACCGAGTTTTTCGATGCGTGGATCAACGTTTGTGAATTTTTTAAAGTTTTCCCGGAACTTCGCCGCAAGCTCTTTTGCTTTTTGTTCATATGCTTCCTGATCTGCCCATGTGCTTTTCGGTTGTAACACTTCATCAGGCACACCGGGAACGTGAAGCGGGATATGAAGACCGAAAATAGGATCTTGAACGGTTTCTACGTTGTTTAATTCTCCTTCTAACGCTGCTTTTACCATCGCGCGTGTATACGATAGCTTCATTCGTTCACCAACGCCGTATCCACCACCAGTCCAACCGGTGTTTACTAAAAACACTTGAACACCGTGGGCGTCAATTTTTTGACCAAGCATGTCTGCGTAACGCGTTGCAGGAAGCGGTAAAAACGGTGAACCGAAGCATGTAGAAAATGTTGCTTCCGGCGCTGTCACTCCGCGTTCTGTGCCCGCTAATTTGCTCGTATAGCCGCTTAAGAAATGGTACATTGCTTGTTCTTTCGTTAATTTACTAATTGGCGGCAATACGCCGAACGCATCTGCTGTTAAAAAGACGATTGTATGCGGATGGCCAGCAACGCTCGGCTGCACGATATTATCCATCGCTTCGAGCGGATATGCTGCGCGCGTATTTTCAGTTAATGTTGCATCGTCATAGTTTGGTATGCGCGTGTCTGGGTCAACGATGACGTTTTCTAATACAGAGCCGAAGCGAATCGCATCAAAAATTTGTGGCTCTTTTTCACGTGATAAGTTAATGCATTTGGCATAACATCCACCTTCAATATTAAAAACACCGTTGTTTGACCAACCGTGCTCGTCATCGCCAATTAGGCGACGGTTTGGATCAGCAGAAAGCGTTGTTTTTCCTGTACCAGATAAACCGAAAAAGAGCGCGACATCACCTTCTTGACCGACGTTTGCTGAACAGTGCATCGGGAAGATTCCTTGTTCTGGCAATAAAAAGTTCATGACAGAGAAAATGGATTTTTTCATTTCACCAGCATATTCTGTTCCACCAATTAGTACAGTGCGGCGCTCGAATGAGATGATAATAAACGTTTCTGAGCGCGTGCCGTCAATAGATGGATCAGCTTTAAATGTTGGTGCAGAAATGACTGTAAATTGTGGTTCATGTGTTTGTAATTCTTCCGCTGTTGGACGAATGAACAATTGATGAGCAAATAAGTTATGCCAAGCAAATTCGTTGACCACTTGAATCGGCAAACGATAAGCTGGATCTGCGCCTGCAAAGCCATTAAATACAAATAGTTCTTCTTTTGTCATTAAATAATCGATCACTTTGTTGTAAAGCTTATCAAATACCTCTTCAGAAATAGGTTGATTGACAGTTCCCCAATCAATTTTATGTTTCACAGACGGTTCTTCGACAATATATTTATCCTTTGGAGAACGGCCTGTATATTTTCCAGTTGTTGCACAAATTGCTCCTGATGAAGTTAGGATGCCTTCTTTCCGAGTTAGTACTTTTTCTACTAGTCGTGGTACAGATAAGTTATGAAAAACCCCATCCCTTTGTAAGAGTGTTGATAATTTGTTTGTCAGTTCAATGGAATTCATTGGACAAAACCTACCTTTGTTTGATTTATCTTTATGTAAAAAGTATAACACATTTTGATAAATAGTCCATACTAATTATTGTATTTTTCTTCAGTTTAATTTCAAAATAATCCATATAGAAAAACGTTGACTCGTTTCGTACGGATGTGGTATGATGCTGAAATGAACGGATACTCTTATCCCGAGTTGGTGGAGGGAGACAGGCCCGATGAAACCCAGCAACCGTCACATACGTGAAAAGGTGCTAACCTGTGGCAAGGGAACGCCCTTGAACGATAAGAGTGAAAGGCGCAGACAAATGCAAAAACCTTTCCTCTGAGGGAAAGGTTTTTTTCACGATAGACCATAATAAGAGGGATGAGTACCGTATCATTTGTCATTATACTGAGGAGGAATGTTTGAATGCCTAAACGTCGTCTGTTTACATCTGAATCTGTAACGGAAGGGCATCCGGATAAAATTTGTGACCAAATTTCCGATGCGATTTTAGATGCGATTTTAGCAAATGATCCAAATGCGCGTGTTGCGTGCGAAACGAGTGTAACAACAGGACTTGTTTTAGTGAGCGGAGAAATTACAACATCTACATATGTAGACATTCCGAAAATTGTCCGTGAAACGATTCGTGGAATTGGCTATACGCGTGCAAAATACGGTTTTGACGCAGATACGTGCGCCGTATTAACATCCATTGATGAACAATCTCCAGATATTGCGATGGGTGTTGATAAAGCGTTAGAAGCTCGTGAAGGACAAATGACAGATGAAGAAATCGAAGCGATCGGTGCAGGAGACCAAGGATTAATGTTTGGTTTTGCGTGCAACGAAACGAAAGAGCTTATGCCGCTTCCAATTTCACTTGCCCATAAACTTGCGCGCCGTTTAGCAGAAGTGCGTAAAGAAGACATTTTACCATACTTACGCCCGGACGGAAAAACGCAAGTGACAGTAGAGTATGATGAAAACGGCAAACCTGTACGCATTGATACGATCGTTGTTTCCACACAACATCATCCAGAAATTACGCAAGATCAAATTGTGCGCAACATTAAAGAACATGTCATTCAACCTGTCGTTCCAGCGGAGTTGATCGATGAAAACACAAAATATTTCATTAACCCAACAGGTCGTTTCGTCATCGGTGGTCCACAAGGTGACGCAGGGTTAACAGGACGCAAAATTATCGTTGACACTTACGGTGGTTATGCTCGTCACGGCGGTGGGGCTTTCTCAGGAAAAGACCCAACGAAAGTAGATCGCTCGGCAGCATATGCGGCTCGTTACGTAGCGAAAAACATTGTCGCAGCAGGTCTTGCGGATAAATGTGAAGTGCAATTAGCATATGCGATCGGTGTGGCGCAACCTGTATCGATCTCAATCGACACGTTCGGCACAGGCAAAGTATCTGAGGATGTATTAATTGAAGTGGTGCGCAACAACTTCGACCTTCGCCCAGCAGGCATTATTAAAATGCTCGATCTCCGTCGCCCGATTTATAAGCAAACAGCAGCTTATGGTCACTTCGGTCGCACGGACATTGATCTTCCTTGGGAGCGTACAGATAAAGCGGAAGCGTTAAAACAACAAGCGTTACAGTTAGCGAAGTAAGGAAAAGAGGAGAGTTACAAGATGTAGCTCTCCTTTCCTATTTTTTAAGTAAGAACAGAAAATGAAGCAATACCAAATAGCGTACCGAGCATACAACCGGCAAGCACATCAGAAGGGTAATGAAGCCCTAAGTAAATGCGCGACACGGCAACGCTAACAGCAATAGGTAAAAGACAAACAGCAAGCGCTGGAGCGTATAGTAAAAACGGAACGATGACAGAAAATATTGCAGTCGTATGTCCTGATGGAAATGAATGGTCAGTTAATGGGTTTTTTGTTACTTTCGTTTTATGTAGTGAAATATACGGTCGTTTGCGAGGATATATTTTTTTCATCATTGCGACAGGAATATGGCTAAGTGCTAAGGCGATCGCACTTGCGATAGCAGTATCGCGCCATTCATCCCGCAATAGCCAAATGGCTAGCATAACCGATGTAATTGAAAATGTAGCCCCTCCAACGTGTGTAATTGAACGAAAATAGGTGTTTAGCCATTTTTGATCAAAATAACGATTAATGCTGTAAAATAACTTGCACTCCCAATCGTACCATTTTCGTAACATAAGCAAATCCCCCTGATTTTATGATAAAATACATATGTGAAGTCAATAATAAAACAATGTAAAAATACCACGCTTATTTGTCGCGTGGTTTGTTTACTTGAAGTGATTTATAATATTGTCCTTTTTCGACATATTCGCGACGAATGCGTGCCATTTCACGCTCATCTTCTTCAGTTAATTCACGAATCACTTTCGCAGGACGACCGAATGCAAGTGTGCGTGGCGGGATTTTTTTTCCTTGTGGAACGAGGCTACCAGCGCCGATAAACGCACCTTCACCAATTTCGGCACCGTCTAAGACGATCGAACCCATGCCGATGAGTGCGCCTCTTTTGATGATCGCACTATGCAAAATGACTTGATGTCCGATGGTGACATCATCTTCAATGATCAGTGGATTGTTTGGGCTTTGGTGAAGGACAGAGTTGTCTTGGATGTTTACACGGTTGCCGATGATTGTTGGTGCGACATCTCCACGAATGACAGTGTTAAACCAAACACTCGTTTCCTCTCCAATTGTTACATCACCTGTAATAGTGACGTAATCGGCGATGAAAGCAGAACGTGCAATGTTTGGTGTGTGTTCTTTATATGGATAAATCATTTCACTCGTCCCTTTCGTTTCGTTTTGTTATATTTAGTGTACAAATTTTTCGGCTATTCGTAAACATAAAGGAGGGGTGTATATGTGGAAATGGGAAGGAGAAAATGCAAAAGGAACGATTGTGATCGTTCACGGTGCAGCTGAGCATCATGGACGATATAAATGGCTTATTGAAATGTTTCGCATGCACGGTTTTCATGTTGTTGCAGGAGATTTACCAGGGCAAGGAACGACATCACGCAGTCGAAGAGGACATATTGATTCCTTTGACGAATATATCGAAGCGGTTGCCAGTTGGGTGCATGAAGCAAGCGTGTATGAACAGCCTGTTTTTTTACTCGGTCACAGCATGGGTGGGCTCGTCGTCATTCGTACATTGCAAGAAAAGCGTCTTCCTGTGCGCGGTGTCATTTTATCTTCTCCATGTTTAGGGCTCGTTCACTATCCGTCCAAAGCACTTGAAATCGCTTCGCACATTTTAAATGTTATTCATCCGAAAAAGCGTTTTCCATCAGGGTTAACGGTGGAGATGGCGACTCGAAATGAAGAAGTGCGTGAGATGGATAAAAACGATTCATTATACGTGACGAAAGTGTCTGTTCGTTGGTATCGTGAGCTAGTCAAAGCCATTCGGATTGCTCATGATAAAATTGCGGACTTACCAGACGTTCCGATGCTTGTCATGCAGGCGGGAGATGATAAAATTGTCGATAAAAGTGCAGTGAAATCATGGTTTGATCAGTTGACGGTAAGTGAAAAAGTGTATAAAGAATGGCCAAAACTATATCACGAGATTTTTAACGAACTTGAACGTGAACAAGTATTTTTATATGCCCATACGTTTTTAACTTTGCAGCTGCAAAGGGGTGAACTCATTGAACGTTCCAACAAATCCGTTTAGTCTAATGCGAGCTGTCTATCATCGCGTTTTTCCGCTTGTTCACCGGGAACTAGCCGTTTGGAAAAAAAGAGCAGAAGCTATTCCAGATGAAGAATTGCGCAAACAAGCGTTAGCGAGCATCGCAACAAAAACGTTTCATTGCGAAGGGGGCGCGATTTTAGCTTTACTGGCGGGAAAAGAAATGGAGCGATGCATTCGTTTTATCGTTGCTTATCAAACGATTAGCGATTACCTCGATAATTTATGCGATCGCAGTACGTCGCTTGATCCGACTGACTTTCGTGCGTTGCACGATTCAATGATCCATGCGTTAACGGTCGGGGCAAAAAAAGAGGCATATTATCGTTATCGTGCCGAACAAGATGACGGTGGCTATTTGCATGCTCTTGTCGATACGTGCCAAGAAATGTTGGAAGGAGTTCAACATTATGAAGTGATCACTCCATTTTTACATGAACTTGCATCATATTATTGTGACTTACAAGTACATAAACATGTAAAAAAAGAGGAGCGCATTCCGCGCTTGAAGCAATGGTTCGCTAAACATGAAGCATCGTTGCCGAAAATGGAGTGGTACGAATTTTCCGCTTGTTCTGGTTCAACGCTCGGTATTTTTTGTCTAGTTGCTTACGCCTGCAACGATGCGTTCGATCAGCTTCTTGCACAACGTGTGCGCAACAGCTATTTTCCATACGTACAAGGGCTGCACATTTTGCTTGATTATTTCATTGATCAAGAGGAAGACCGACAAGGTGGAGATTTAAATTTTTGCTTTTATTATCCGAATGAGGAGACGCTATTTGCCCGTTTGCGTCATTTCATTGAAGAGGCAGATCGCCATATTGCACAATTGCCACATCGTGAATTTCATCGCTTTATTCATCGTGGCTTGCTCGGATTATATTTGTCAGATGAAAAAGTGCATGAGCAAGAAACCATTCGTAAACTAGCGAAACAATTGTTGCGTTCTGGCGGCATGACATCTCACTTCTTTTACTGGAATGGCCGAATGTATCGAAAATGGCAAAGATGGATGTATGCGTGAAGAAAATGGGTGTATAATGGAAGAAAAGAGAAGAGGGATGAATATGTCGTTGCCTCGCTTTTCGCATGTGACATATGAACAATATTTAATGATGCGCCAAAATAGTGATGAAAGGTTAGAATATATTAATGGCGTTGTTTATATGACACCTTCGCCCAGCATTCAACATCAACTTGTATCGAGCAATCTTCATACGATATTTGGAAATTATTTAAAAGGAAAGACATGTAAAGTATTTGCGGCCCCAACAGATATTGAACTAGTGAGTGAGAAATGTTCCGAGCGAAAACTTGTCATTCCTGACTTAAGTATTATTTGTGATCCATCAGGATTTACAGATACAAAATATATTGGCGTTCCAACGCTAATTGTTGAAATACTCAGTCCTTCGAATCAAGCGCACGATTTAGTGACGAAATTTAATTTATATATGGAGTACGGTGTAAAAGAATATTGGATCGTTAATCCGATGAAACAAGCAGTTACTGTTTATGCATTAAATGAAGACGGACTGTACGAGCAGGCAGATATTAAGGTGAGCATAGGGATTGTTCAATCTGTTTCCTTTTCGGATCTGTTTGTTGATTTAGAAGAAATATTTCACTAACGAAACAAAAGTAGCGATAGGGAGAACCGATCGCTACTTTTTTACCTCTTCTCAATCGCAACAATAAACGGTGGATGATTGATTTGATTTATAAATTCGTATCGTACGACGTGTGCACGTTGTTGATCGATTGTTGAAACGTATTGCAAAAGGGCATCACGTTCGATTGCTCCTTCGGGATGACCGTGGTAAATGACGAGAACGATGATTCCTTCCGGAGCCATGATGTCCAGCAATTGTTCAATCGCAGCAATTGTTGAGTTTGGCTTTGTGACAATTTGTTTATCTCCCCCGGGCAAATAACCGAGATTAAACATCGCTCCGGTAATGCGTCCTTTATATTCGGGAGGGATATGCGCATCAAGTTCCGCGTGGCTTGCTTGCACAAGTGTGACACGTGTTTCCATATGATGTTCGTGCAATCGCTTTGTCGTATTTTCAATCGCTTGCGCTTGAATATCGAAACCAAACACATGTCCAGACTGGCCAACACGTTCCGCTAAATAAAGCGTATCGTGGCCGTTGCCTACCGTTGCATCGACAACGATATCGCCCTCTTTGACTGCTAAGTCGATAAGCGAGCGCGCAAACGGCAAAATGCGCATCAGTTTCATCATCTTTCTTCCTTTCGCACATATTTTTTCCCTTGATAACTATTGCGTCGCTCTAATTCAGCATCGATGGCATTTAACACTTCCCACTTATTGACGCTCCACATCGGACCGATCATTAAATCGATCGGGCCGTCCCCTGTAATCCGATGAACAATCATCTCTGGCGGCAATACTTCTAGCTGATCACAAACGAGTTGCACGTATTCGTCGAACGTTAAAAAGCGAAGCATTCCTTTTTCATATTGTTTCACCATCGGCGTTCCTTTTAACAAATGGAGCAAATGGATTTTAATCCCTTGCACATCTAAATGAGCGACCGTCTTTGCTGTTTCCATCATCATGTCATACGTTTCAAGCGGTAATCCGTTAATAATATGGGCACAAACACGAATGCCATGTTTACGTAGCTTTTGTACTCCTTCTACATAGCACGAAAAGTCATGTGCGCGGTTAATTAAAGTAGCCGTTTGTTCATGAACGGTTTGCAAGCCAAGCTCGACCCATAAATACGTTCGCTCATTCAATTCGGCTAAATAGTCAACGACATCGTCAGGTAAACAATCGGGGCGTGTAGCGATTGATAAACCGACGACCCCTTCTAAATGTAACACCGATTCGAATTTTTCACGCAAGACGTCAACGGGTGCATGCGTATTTGTGAACGCTTGAAAATAGGCGATGTATTTGCCATCTTTCCATTTCGTATGCATTTTTTCTTTAATCGTATGAAATTGCGTTACTAAGTCGTCCGTTCGTCTACCTGCAAAATCACCGGAACCGGCAGCGCTACAAAATGTGCAACCGCCATACGCGACGGTGCCATCACGATTCGGACAATCAAATCCTGCATCAAGCGACACTTTAAACACTTTTTCACCGAACGTTTGGCGTAAATGATAATTCCATGTATGGTATCGTTTCTTGTCGTTTGTATATGGAAAAGGATTCATGTTTATCACCTCGCATCATTTTAGCATTGTAGCACGTTTCAAACGAGAAACTCAACAGTGCTGTGATAAATGACAAGAAAATGTACAAACTATAAAGCGATACGAAAGAAAGGAAGGGATGCGTATGGCAACAAGACAGTCGATGGATGAATTTTTGCAGCATTGTGAAGATGTGCTTCGCTATGCAAAAGAGCAATATACAGAAGCAAGCAAGCTTGAACATTATAACGATACAGAATATGTAAAAGCCCAGCAAATGCTCGAACATGCGGTGACCGATTTGGCGCATTTTTCGTTAAGTTGTAACGCCCAACAGCGCGAGCAATTGCATCGCATGCGCCTGCAGCTTGAACAATTACAAAACGATATGATTTTACTTCGTCACTAGGAGGAAAACGATGAAAAAACGTTCAAAACAAAACAATCCAGAACAAAAAACGTTGCATGCGAAAGATTTTGGTGATCCGGTAAAAGAAGTGAAACAAAGGAATGCGAAAAAAGGGCAAGAAGCAAAAGCGGAATATCATAATGAAACATAACAAATCCACTCGGAACATTTCCGAGTGGATTTTATTTGACTAACTTTATCTAATTTGATAAAAATCTAATTAGATAATTATCGAATTTGGGAGGTCTTATGCAGTTAAATCGGCTAGTTATCTTTTTCAAAACAATTGGTGATCCAACGCGTTTACGTATTATTAAGCTTCTTTCTGAAGGACCATTGCATGGCCAAGCGATCGCTGGGAAGCTAGGGCTTACACCGCCGACGATTACGCATCATTTGCATAAATTGCGAGATGTCAATGTGGTATATGAACGACGTGAAGGCAACATAATTTATTTTTATTTAAATCAATCTGTTGTTCGACATTACGCATCTGCTTTAATGGATTTATCGACAGGTGAAGAGGTGAAAAAAGATATGAAAGACGTGATGGCGGAAAGACAAAAAGTAATCGATAATTTCTTTACAAGCGATGGACGGCTAAAACATATTCCTGCACAACGGAAAAAGAAGTTGATCGTGTTTGAGCATATGCTTAAAGGACTACAAAAAGGAAGAAAGTATGAAGAGAAAGAACTAAATGAGTATATTAAAAAGTTTCACGATGATTACGCTACAATTCGTCAAGAGTTTATCATTAACAACTACATGTACCGTGAAAACGGCATATATGAATTAAATCCTGAAGAAATGTGGGCGAAGATCGAGTGATAGTTTGTAGAATAAACATTTTTGTAGAGCAGCTCAGTCAAGCGAATGTTTCTTTATTTCACATCATATACGTGTCGTGCATATGATTGAGCAGCCATACTTGGTATGAGTAAAATGTTTGTGGGAGAAAAAAAGACAGGTTCCTGATTTGGTATAATCAGGAACCTGTCCGATATGTAAGCAAAATAGATGAAAAATGGGCTCTCCTCCTGTAAGGTAGTAAGTGCGAAAAAATAACCAAAGAAAGGAGTGGAGCCCATGCAGGATTATATCACAGATGGAGTCACATGGAAAGACATTGAACAGTTATTGTTTCGGCATATGCAAAAAGAATATGGTCAACTGCTTCAACAGGTGTTGGAGGATATCGACCGCACATTGGCGGAAAAACGAGATAAAAAACGATACGCGCTCAAAGATAAACGAGGGATACGGATGTAGACGATGTTTGGAGAAGTGGAAGTCAAGCGGAACTATTACTTCGATCGGGAAAAACGGAGGTATGTCTGTCTGTTGGATGCTTTTCTTCAGTTTGAGGGGGCACATGGAGTCAGTCCGTTGTTAGAAGAAACAGCGATTCATCTGGCAGTGACAGGTTCATCGTATCGACAAGCTGCCCAGTCCTTAGAGAAACTGGTGGGATATGCGTGCATGAGCCACGAAACGATTCGTCAGTTGATTGTCGAGGCTGAAGTCGTTGGACACCGCAAGATGGAGAAAAAAGGTCGGGTGTTTTTCATTGAAGCGGACGGGTTGTACGTCAAACGGCAACGAAGCCGCATGAAAGGAAAAGAAGAGAAAATTGTGACGATTCACCAAGGATGGGAGAAAAACGGCAAACGAGTTTCTTTGGTGAACCGACGCTACTATGTTCATCAAACGAATGAGCCAATCTGGGAAGCCATCGAGAGCTTCTTAGTGAAAGAATATGGGTATGATCCACTAGAAGATTGGGTCGTCATCAATGGAGATGGTGCCCCATGGATCACGGGTTGTCGTGAATATTTCGGAGATAGAGGGTACTTTCAGCTCGATCAGTTCCATGTAGCGAGAGAGATTCGGCAATTGTTCCGAGGTCATGCGAGATATCGGGCGATTCGAAAAACATTCGCGTCATGGGATGAAGAGGGGGTGTTACGAGAACTCACAAGTGCCATCGGTACGCTAGAACATGGGGAGAAGGAAAAGCAACTCGAGGCGCTTGTTCGTCGAATCGAGGAGATGCCAGGATGTTTGCGTGACTATCGCATATGGCTGAAGGAAAAAGGGATCGACACGACAAACATGAGAGCGATGGGGAGTGCGGAAGGAACGATGCATGTGTTTGCGAAACGAAGTAAAAACGGTCGAAGCTGGAGGGATGCAGGAATTGAAGCGATGTTGCGAGCGATCGTCGCGATAAAAGATACGTTACTCATTCGGACACGCCGTGGGGTGATGTATGGCGTGGAAGAACGAGAAGAAACGAAACGAAAAACGATCGTGAGAAAGGCACTGAAGCGCGTGCAAACGCAAATGGCAGAAGTGGTACGACATCATATCTCCTACCTTTGCAATCTTCAGGGGCACCGATTTACGAGGTATTGCAAGCATTGAAAGGTTTTTAAAAACACAGATATAGGCACATACCTACAGGATAAGAGTAGATAAAAGCGCTTACATGAAACAAGTCCATAAAACCATATATAACCAATAAAATCGGTCGAGAAAAAAATCTCCCACAAAGTCTTGACTCAAACAATGAAAGTGCTCTTGCATGGGGATTCTCCTTTCGAATGTTTGGTAGCACTTTCATTCTACAGGAGATCCGCAGGCAAGGGCTATTTTTATGCTTACTCGATTTTATCTAGTACCACGGGTTATAATTCCATTTTTTGTTGACATAAATTTTTACAATCTATATAATTATTAATAAAAATGAATATTTTAATAAAAACTTGCTCGTATATCCTCAGAAATATGGTCTGAGAGTTTCTACCCGGCAACCTTAAATTGCTGGACTACGAGTGAAAGTGAATCTAAGTCCATTTTATTCAGTAATTAAGAAAGATGAAGGGATATGGACGGGATTCATATACCTATTTATAAGTTGTACATATAGTATCGAAGACATCAACCCAAGAGGATAGGTTTTCACTCGTGAAACATTAATAGAAACCTATCCTCTTGGGTTTTTACTATTTATTCAGAAAACTATTTTTGTAGAGTGGGAGAGGTTAATGTATAAAAAATATGACAAAAGCAGATTTTCACCAGAACAAGAAAAGATTTCGATTTCAGAGTTTAGATGCGATTACCAACGAATACTAAGATCACCATACTTTCGTATTTTACATACTAAAACACAACTTATTCCATTTCCTCATAACCATAATTTACGGAATAGATTGATTCATTCTTTGGAAGTCAACGAAATCGCAGAAATAATTACTGAAAGAGTAAACAATCATTTGTTAAAAAATGATTTACCAACTATTGATTTAAATCTTATTCATGCGGCAACCTTTGCGCATGATATAGGACATCCTCCTTTTGGTCATAGTGCCGAAAGAAGTCTTGATAATATAATGAAATGCTTTGGGGGATTTGAATCCAATGCTCAAACAATAAGAATTGTAACTGAAGAATCTCATAATGTTACATTAAGAACTGTAGCCGCGCTTCTTAAACATAAAAATGTAATACCTCTTAAAAGGGAAGAAGAAGCGAATTTAATTAAGGGATATTATCAGGAGTCATCTATTTTTGTAAATAAAATTCTCCAGACTTACAATCAACCTGTTATTGAAGAATATATAATTGAACTCGCAGATGATATCTCTAATGCCATCTACGATATAAAAGACATGGTGGGTTTCTTTAGTAGAAATCAATTTGCTAATATTTTAAACTCAAATACTATACTTTCGTTAATATTAGAAGGTATAACATCTAACCCTAATTATAAGAATATTGATAATTTAGAGAGAATAATCAATTGTCTTTTCAATGAAATCAAAGATAATTTCTTGGAAGATTTTTTATCTGGCCAAATATCTAGGGAAAGATATGCATTAAATAAAATTGTTATTGAATTTATTGATTCCTTAGAATTTTATATAAATTCAGCAAAGCCTTACTACAGCAAAATACAATTACCATTACATAGCAGCTTGAAACTAGCAATATTAATCCAAATTACAAAGATATGTTTTCTGAAAAATGATATAAACCTCAAATTTGAAATCAGAATAGATGATTATATTAAAAGAATATTTAATTTTCTATTTTTTGATAACCACAAAAACAGAGGTTCAGACACTAACATGAGACAGCTAGAAATATTAGACCATTTAAACGATACCGAAAAAGCTAGAATTACTTGTGACCTAATTTGTCAACTATCCGAAAGAGAAGTCATTAACTTTGTAGAAAAGGAAAAAGACCTAAAGGTCTTTATATAAATAACTATATTTTAAGGAGGAATTTTATAATGGAAACAATTATCGAATCCCAAAATGTAGAACAATTTAGTGTTTACAGTGATGATTATTTGCATAATCGTTACAACTATTACAAGAGATTAAGAGATAATGCTCCAGTTTATTGGAATGAAGAAATGCGTTCGTGGTTTATAACAAGATATGATGACATCACAAAATATTTGCAGGGAGACACCTTTATCACTAGCCCACTAATTTGGCACAAAATGAAAAATCTCCCTGAAGGCGAAGACAAGCACTTTAAGGAGATCATCGACATTATATCCACATGGATGATTTATAACGACCGTCCAATCCATACACGTTTAAGAAAATACATGAACCGTGCCTTTTGGAAAGAAGAGATTGAGGCTATCACTCCTGAAATCAAGAAAATTGTAACATCAGTTTTAGATCAAGTGGTTGAAAAACATTCGAACGAGTTTGACTTCGTTTCTGAAGTTGCTCATCCAATTCCGGCGTTGGTACTTTGTAAAATGCTTGGTATTCCAGGTGAAGAGGTTGAACGTTTTATCCGTTGGTCAGATGACATTGCTCAATTTATGCAAAACTTTGTTGTTTCCCACGTCCCTGACAAAGATATCAGCGATCAAACCAAAAAAAGTATGAAAGAAATGTACATGTTTCTTTCAGAAGCAATTGCTGAAAGACGCATCAAAAAACGCAACGATTTGTTAAGCCGTTTAATCTCAGATAATCCGGGTGAGGAAGGAGAATTATGTGACGATGAACTTATCGCACAAACCATTCATCTAATTTTTGGTGGACATAAAATTCCGCAGTTCATGTTAAGTAATACGTTGCATCTATTGTTCAAACATCCAAAAGTATTTGATGAACTCAAAAAAGATCTGTCTCTAATTCCTAAGGTCTTGGATGAGGCTATGCGACTTGAAGGACCAATTCAATACATAACAAGACACGCTGCCCAAGATATTACTATTCATAACCAACTTATTCGTGAAGGAGATTCGGTCTATTTCTTCCTCGGTTCCGCTGGTCGTGATGAACGCGTTTTTGAAAATCCAGAAAAATTTGATATCAATCGGACAGGTAAACAGCATATTGGTTTTGGTGGTGGTTATCATGCATGCATTGCTGCAGCATTTGCTCGCGTAGAAATCGCCGAAATTTTAAAAGAAGTTATTCAACGTTTTTCTCACATTACACCTTTATATAATCTTGAAAGACCTGAATGGACGCCTAACCCTACCTTTCATGGTATTGTTACAATGCCGATCAAATACTAACTTCCTATACTGAGGGGGAGTGCGACACCCCCTCTATCTTTAATTATAAGGATAAGGAGTTTGTCATATCATGTTAAAACACTGTAATTATTCTGATGTTGCTGTCATCCTAATACATGAAATCTATGGGATTAACGATCATATGAAACACGTAGCTCAAATGATTGCCACTAAAGGGTATGACGTATACTGCCCCAATTTATTAAATCGAGATCATTTTCATTATGATGATGAGGCAGATGCTTACCAATATTTCAAAAATGAAATTGGATTTGGAAAAGCGAAAAAACAAGTTTTAAATTTAGTAGATTCCTTAAAGTCTCGATACAAAACCATTGTGTTCTGGGGGTATAGCGTCGGTGCAACCGTAGCTTGGTTATGTTGCGAACATTATGGCATAGGAGATGCGGCCATAGGTTACTATGGATCACGGATTAGAGACTATCTCAATTTATTCCCAAAACTACCCGTACTATTACTGTTTTCTGAGCACGAAAAGTCATTTAATGTTAACTGGCTCGTCGAGCAATTATCCTGTAAATCAGGGATAAAAGTCGAGTTGTTTAAAGGACAGCACGGGTTCGCTAATCCCTTCTCCGATAACTATCATCCGGATTCAGAAAGAAAGGCTTTTGAACTGTCCCTACAACTTATTGAAACCATTCAGAAAACGAAAAAAAATGTATTGACATAAGGGGAAGTGTTATGAAACAAACATGGTTATCCACAAACTTTTTTGTATTTTTCTTCACCTGGGGGATTTTCTTACCGTACTGGACCGTTTGGCTGATTACAAAAGGGTTAACTGCTCAACAAGCAGGGATCGTGATATCCATCGGATTACTAGTAAGAGCTTTTTCAACTTCGTACATTTTTCCTGCCTTGTGCAAAAGGTATTGGTTATCACACGTTTCGCTTATAGTCGCTTTTTTATCTCTAATCATCCTAGTATGTTTTTTGCCTTTTAATAATTTGGCAGGGCTTATGTTAGTAATGGTCTTTTTCAGCCTCATCTATCCCATGTTGTTACCTATCAACGAGACAAAGGCCTCCATTCTATCAAAAGAAGAAAATGGGATTGACTATGGAAAATGCAGATTATGGGGATCGTTCGGTTTTATTCTCTCATCAGTGTTAACAGGATGGGTAGCCTCAAAAAATGCGAACAATATTATCTATTTGTTTTTACTCGGTAATCTATTCATTTTAATCCTATCATTAATTCGATCTCCATCAAGCTTAAGAGTTAAGCTTTCTCAACGGGCAGGAGGTTCCTTTGAATTACTGAAATCAAAATCATTTTTAATATGTCTCCTCCTGAGTATGGTTTTACAAGGTACCCATGCTGCCTATTATAATTACGGAGTTATTTATCTTAAACACATAGGAATCAATAGTGTTTATATTGGTGGAATCCTTGTTTTGGCTGTCTTAGCTGAAATCGGGTTCTTTTACATTTCAAACCGAGTATTCACTAAGTTCGATGTAGCGACTATGTTTCTATTGGCCGGGATTGCATCAATTATCCGTTGGTCAAGTGTCTATTTTTTTGAGAATCCACTGGTTTTTGTGTTTTCTCAACCGTTGCACGCTTTAACATTTGGTCTCACGCACTTTGCATTCATGACTTTTGTTAATCAATATATTAGTAAGGACAAAATTCCTTCAGCTCATGGACTCTACGCATCACTTGCCATGAGTTTAACCACTGGGGTTTTAACACTTGTCAGTGGATACTTGTACTTGTATTCACCTGGATTCCCATTTCTCGGAATGGCATTGGTCGTGGCACCTAGTTTATTCCTATGCCCGATGCTTAAAAAGCTTACCCGTCAATCCAGCACATTTCAGGTATGAGTAAAATGTTTGTGGGAGAAAAAAAGACAGGTTCCTGATTTGGTATAATCAGGAACCTGTCCGATATGTAAGCAAAATAGATGAAAAATGGGCTCTCCTCCTGTAAGGTAGTAAGTGCGAAAAAATAACCAAAGAAAGGAGTGGAGCCCATGCAGGATTATATCACAGATGGAGTCACATGGAAAGACATTGAACAGTTATTGTTTCGGCATATGCAAAAAGAATATGGTCAACTGCTTCAACAGGTGTTGGAGGATATCGACCGCACATTGGCGGAAAAACGAGATAAAAAACGATACGCGCTCAAAGATAAACGAGGGATACGGATGTAGACGATGTTTGGAGAAGTGGAAGTCAAGCGGAACTATTACTTCGATCGGGAAAAACGGAGGTATGTCTGTCTGTTGGATGCTTTTCTTCAGTTTGAGGGGGCACAAGGAACGATGCATGTGTTTGCGAAACGAAGTAAAAACGGTCGAAGCTGGAGGGATGCAGGAATTGAAGCGATGTTGCGAGCGATCGCCGCGATAAAAGATACGTTACTTATTCGGACACGCCATGGAGTGATGTGTTGCGTGGAAGAACGAGAAGAAACGAAACGAGAAGAGATCGTGAAAAAGGCACTGAAGCGCGTGCAAACGCAAATGGCAGAAGTGGTACGACATCATATCTCCTACCTTTGCAATCTTCAGGGGCACCGATTTACGAGGTATTGCAAGCATTGAAAGGTTTTTAACAACACAGATATAGGCACATACCTACAGGATAAGAGTAGATAAAAGCGCTTACATGAAACAAGTCCATAAAACCATATATAACCAATAAAATCGGTCGAGAAAAAAATCTCCCACAAAGTCTTGACTCAAACCCATACTTGAATACACTTGCAACGAGGGTGTAAATTTTTTAAAATAATGTGTATAATGAAATAATGGAAAATGACGGTGAAAAGGAGTAGTAGTAAACAAATGGTCGGCAGAGAGTTGACGGGTGGTGCGAGTCAACCGAAGTTTGTTTACGAACTCGCCTTGGAGTCGCGTGTGCGAATGAAGTAGCATGCGCCGTGAATCTGCGTTAATGATGAAAGTGAGTGCACGATTCGTGCGCTAACAAGGGTGGTACCGCGGGAGAATCCTCTCGTCCCTTTTTGGGATGGGAGGTTTTTTGTTTTTCATTTTTGTTAAAAATGGATTAAAAGGAGGTTTGTCACGTGAGTTTTAATCATCGAGAAATCGAAAAAAAATGGCAAAAGTATTGGGAAGAAAATAAAACGTTTAAAACGACAGAAGACGACGGAAAGCGAAAGTTTTATGCGCTTGACATGTTCCCATATCCATCAGGGGCGGGATTGCACGTTGGTCATCCAGAAGGATATACAGCAACGGACATTTTAGCGCGTATGAAACGCATGCAAGGGTATAACGTATTGCATCCGATGGGGTGGGATGCGTTCGGATTGCCAGCGGAGCAATACGCACTGGATACAGGAAATGATCCAGCCGAATTTACAGAAAAAAATATTAACAACTTCCGCCGTCAAATTAAATCGCTCGGTTTTTCATATGACTGGGATCGCGAAGTGAATACAACTGATCCGAACTATTACAAATGGACACAATGGATTTTCCTAAAGCTATATGAAAAAGGATTAGCGTACATGGATGAAGTGCCGGTCAATTGGTGCCCAGCATTAGGAACGGTATTAGCGAATGAAGAAGTGATCGATGGAAAAAGCGAGCGCGGGGGACATCCAGTCATTCGTAAGCCGATGAAACAATGGATGCTTCGCATTACGGCATATGCGGACCGTTTACTTGAAGATTTAGAAGAATTAGACTGGCCTGAAAGCATAAAAGAAATGCAACGCAACTGGATCGGCCGTTCTGAAGGGGCAAATATTCATTTTCAAGTTGATGGACATGATGAAACGTTTACGGTGTTTACAACGCGTCCAGATACGTTATTTGGAGCCACTTATGCGGTGCTTGCCCCTGAACATCCGCTCGTTGAAAAAATTACAACACCTGAGCAAAAAGAAGCGGTTGAAGCTTATTTAAAACAAATTCAAAGCAAAAGCGATCTTGAGCGCACAGATTTGGCGAAAGAAAAAACAGGTGTATTTACGGGAGCGTATGCGATCAATCCGGTTAATGGTGAAAAATTGCCAATTTGGATTGCAGATTATGTGTTAATGAGCTACGGTACAGGCGCCATTATGGCGGTACCAGCGCATGATGAGCGCGATTATGAATTTGCAAAAAAATTCAATTTGCCGATCAAACAAGTCGTTGCCGGTGGCGACATTTCAAAAGAAGCGTACACAGGCGATGGAGAACATATTAACTCTGATTTCTTAAACGGTTTAAATAAAGAAGAAGCAACGAAAAAAATGATCGAATGGCTAGAGGCCAACGGAAAAGGAGAGAAAAAAGTATCGTATCGCCTTCGCGATTGGTTATTTAGCCGCCAACGTTATTGGGGCGAACCGATTCCGATTATCCATTGGGAAGACGGAACGATGACACCAGTGCCAGAAGAAGAATTGCCGCTTGTATTGCCGAAGACAGATGAAATTAAACCGTCAGGCACAGGAGAGTCTCCACTAGCAAACATCGAAGAATGGGTGAACGTTGTTGACCCGAAAACAGGCAAAAAAGGTCGCCGCGAAACGAATACGATGCCACAGTGGGCAGGAAGCTGCTGGTACTACTTGCGTTACATCGATCCGCATAACGATAAACAATTAGCCGATCCTGAAAAGCTAGAAAAATGGCTACCTGTTGACATCTATATTGGCGGGGCAGAACATGCCGTATTGCACTTGTTATACGCGCGTTTTTGGCATAAGTTTTTATATGATATTGGCGTTGTACCGACAAAAGAGCCATTCCAAAAGCTATTCAACCAAGGGATGATTCTTGGGGAAAACAATGAAAAAATGAGCAAATCAAAAGGAAATGTCGTCAATCCAGACGATATTGTTGAAAGTCATGGGGCGGACACATTACGTTTATACGAAATGTTTATGGGTCCTTTAGAAGCATCGATTGCATGGTCGACAAAAGGTCTGGACGGTGCACGTCGCTTTTTAGATCGTGTATGGCGCTTATTTGTTGAAGAAAACGGTGAATTAAATCCAAAAATCGTTGACAATCCAGAAACAGATACGCTTGAACGCGTATATCATCAAACAGTGAAAAAAGTAACCGAAGATTACGAAGCGCTTCGTTTCAATACAGCGATTTCACAGTTAATGGTGTTTATTAATGAAGCATATAAAGCACCTATATTGCCAAAAGCGTATATGGAAGGGTTTGTGAAGTTGCTGTCGCCAGTTTGCCCACATATCGCTGAAGAGTTATGGGAAAAGCTTGGGTATAGCAATACGATCGCATATGAAGCTTGGCCAGCATATGATGAAGCGAAATTAGTTGAAGATGAAGTTGAAATCGTCATTCAAGTGAATGGAAAAGTGCGTGCGAAATTACACGTTCCTGCAGATGCAACGAAAGAGCAACTTGAACAATTGGCGATGGAAGACGAAAAAATTAAAGAACAAATTGAAGGAAAAACAGTGCGTAAAGTGATCGCTGTACCAGGAAAATTAGTGAACATTGTTGCAAATTAATGTACAAAGCCTCTCGCACATGTGGCGGGGGGCTTTCGCTAAAGAAAGGAAGAGATTGATGAAAGAAATGACAGCCGCTCAATTAAAACAAATAATGCAAACGGGAGAGCGTGTCCATATCATTGATGTACGCGAAGATGAAGAAGTCGCTTTCGGAATGATTCCATCAGCGATTCATATAAAGATGGGGGACATTCCTGAACGAATGAGTGAACTAGACAAACAGAAAACATATGTGATTATTTGTCGTTCTGGCGTGCGTAGTGAACACGTTTGCCGTTATTTAGAGGCACATGGGTATGATGTTTGTAATGTCATTGATGGCATGCTTGGCTGGAATGGAGAACTTGTATAACATAGAAGGAACCAATAAGATCGCTTGATCGGCGATCTTATTGGTTTGCATACATAGCAGCATGCATACCTGCAAGCCGACCGGTCACGAGCGCAGCGGTAATATTATAGCCACCTGTATAGCCGTGAATATCTAAAATTTCCCCACAAAAATAAAGGCCATTCATCAGTTTGGATGCCATTTCTTTCGGATGGACTTCTTTGACGGATACTCCTCCACCTGTGACGAACGCTTTCTCAAGCGGCAACGTGCCATGTACGGAAAAAGAAAATTTTTTTAATAACGAAACGAACATCCGCACTTTCTCACGACTGAGTGTGCTTGCGACCGTATGTGGATCAATTGTTGCTTGCTCGAGTAAAAACAATACATACCGCTCTGGGAGAGAGATCGTTCCCTTGACAATAGTTTTTATCGTTTTTTTCGGCTCTTCTTTCATGGTGCGTATGATTTGCTGAAATAGCATCTCCTCTTTTTCATCTGGTAACGCATCAATCGCCATGGTAACAGAAGACTGTTTTTTTAACTGTTTCACAACGAACTGGCTACATCGTAGTGCAGCGGGTCCGGAAATACCAAAATGTGTAAAAATCATATCCATTCGATGTGTGACGATTGGTTTTCCTTTTTCGTTTAATACACTTAATGCCACATCGCGTAGTGATAATCCTTGTAACGTTCGCTTTTGAATAAATGGTTCATGTGAAACAATCGGCACTTCGGTTGGAAACAGTTCTGTAATCGTATGTCCAGCTTTTTCTGCCCATGCGTAGCCGTCCCCTGTCGAACCGGTATGTGGCACAGATTTCCCTCCGACGGCAACGACAACTGCTTTCGTTTGAATGACTTCCCCTGTTTGTAGCCTCACGCCATAAACAGCCCTGTCTTTATATTCAATATCTTTTACAGGGGTATGGACGCGAATGTCGACGCGCAATCGTTTTAATTCTCGAAGCAAAGCTTGTACGACAGATTGCGCACTATCGCTCACCGGAAACATACGACCGTGGTCTTCTTCTTTTAACGGAACACCGAGTCGTTCAAAAAAGCGAATAATATCTTCATTATTAAACATTGAAAATGCGCCATATAAAAAACGACCGTTCCCTGGAATGTGTTGAATAAGTTCATCGACTGGTCGTCTATTTGTCACATTGCAACGCCCGCCGCCAGAAATAGCTAATTTTCGTCCGAGCTTATCTCCCTTATCAAGGAGGAGCACACGCTTACTTCGTTCCCCAGCGGCGATGGCTGCCATGAGTCCTGACGGTCCTCCACCGATGACTATAACATCATATGTCATCACTTTCACGCCCTTTCTGTTATGATTATAATGATTTTATGAAAAAGAAAAAAGTGTGCTAAAATAAGTGAAGCAATGAATCCGTTAAGGAAGGGATAATATGTCATCATCAAAGTTGTTAAGAGGCACATTTATTTTAACGGGAGGCGTGTTTTTATCGCGCATATTAGGTCTTATATATGTCTTCCCGTTTTATCAACTTGTTGGGAAACAAGGGGGAGCGCTTTATTCGTACGGTTACGTTCCATATACGTTGTTTATTAGTATTGCAACGATGGGGGTGCCGCTTGCGGTATCAAAGTTTGTCTCGAAATACAATGCACTTGGGGAATATGCGATCGGGCGAAAATTGTTTCGTTCAGGCGTTACGTTAATGGTGATTACCGGATTTCTCGCTTGGCTCATTTTATATATGAGTGCACCGCTATTAGCACCGTTCGTTGTCAATGATGACGGACATGGCAATTCCATTGCTGATGTCACTTCTGTCATTCGGGCAGTCAGTTTCGCTTTATTGCTTGTGCCGATGATGAGTTTAATTCGTGGTTTTTTTCAAGGGTATGAGTCAATGGGGCCGACAGCGTTGTCGCAAGTTGTTGAACAACTTGTACGCATCGTCTTTTTGCTTGCGGGTAGCTACATCGTGCTGCGCATTTTCGATGGCTCACTTGTGACGGCTATTCAAGTGGCGACGTTTGCAGCATTTATCGGTGCCGTTGGTGGACTAGCTGTTTTATTTATGTATTGGTTTAAGCGGAAATCGTTTTTAGATGAACTATTAAAACAAGATCGTGGCACGATCCATATGTCATTAACAGAAATGTATAAAGAATTGATCGCCTATGCTGCGCCTTTTGCTTTTGTTGGATTAGCGATGCCATTATATCAATTGATTGACCAATTTACGTTTAATAAAGCGATGGCAAGTATCGGGCTCGGTGCGATTTCTGAGGACGCATACGGTATTTTTAACGTATGGGCGCAAAAACTCGTCATTATTCCGGTCACGTTAGCAACGTCGTTTAGCTTAACGCTTATTCCCACCATTACGAAAGCTTACGTGCAAGGGGAAAGCAAGCGGTTACGCAAATATTTAAACGATACGTTTCAAGTCGTCATGTTTATTACGTTGCCTGCAGTTATTGGCATGGCTCTTTTATCTGAATACGTATATGCTGCGTTTTATAGCTATGATCCACTCGGAACAGAAGTGTTGCGCGCATATGCACCGACAGCTATTTTCTTTGCATTATTTTCTGTGACGGCTGCCATTTTACAAGGAATCAATAAACAAAAATTTACCGTTATTAGTTTATGTATTGGGTTGTTGTTCAAATTGCTTTTTAACTATATGTTTATCGTTTCTTTTGAAACGGTGGGAGCTATTTTGGCAACGACGATTGGATACGCTTTATCGGTCGGGTTAAACTTATGGGTTATTCATCGTTATACAAATTATCGGTATCATTTTGTTGCCAAGCGTGTATTGTTTATGGGGATTTTGACGACAATGATGTGCGCAGTCGTTTGGCCAATTGTAAAGCTTATGGATCGTTTCTTTCATTACAATGGTAGCATGATCCAATCGGTCGCGATCGTTGCGTTCGGTGGATTCATTGGAGCGGCTGTTTATTTTTATTTAAGTGAGCGTTCAAACTTGTTGTATATGTTATTTGGAAACAGGTTTTCATTTTTGCGAAAAAAAGAAAAGAAGGCCGTATCGTAGCCTTCTTCTTTCTATTAAAAATCGCTGCTAAACGGGAATCCAAGTTGACGCTCAACGCGTTGAAGGCGTCGATTTAAATTGTTAATTTGTTGTTGTTGTCGCTCGGTGATGCGTTCAAGACGGTCGACGCGACGCTCAAGAGAGCCGCTTGGAAATCCAGGTGTTCCTGGGAATGTTGGTGTTCCAGGGAATCCCGGCATAAACGGAGTGCCTCCGTAATAAGGCATACCAGGCATTTGCTGTTGTTGTTGGCGTTCATCCATTCGGAAAACTCCTTTCGCTTTGATCGTTACGTAGGCAGTATATGTGACAATTACCATACGTGTATGGACGGATGCCTAAAAACGAAAAACATTTGGAGGGATTTTAGTGCTGCGAATCGATAAACTGTTGGCAAATATGGGATACGGAACGAGAAAGGAAGTGAAAAAGCTATTAAAAGCAGGCGTCGTTAAAGTCGATGGGATGACGATAAAAGATGCGAAAACGCATGTCGATCCAAAAGCACAAGTTGTTACTGTGTGGGGAGAAGAAGTGGAGTATAAACCGTTCATTTATTTAATGATGAACAAGCCAAAAGGGGTCATTTCAGCAACAGAAGATGCGGTCGAAGAGACAGTTGTTGATTTGCTAGAAGAGGAAGATCGCATATTTGATCCATTTCCTGTCGGACGGCTTGACAAAGATACGGAAGGGTTATTGCTGTTAACGAATGATGGACAACTTGCCCATCAGCTACTGTCGCCGAAAAAACATGTGCCGAAGATATATGAAGCAATTATTGATGGGGAAGTGACTGAAGATGATGTTGTCGCATTTCAACGTGGTGTTGTGCTCGATGATGGATACGAAACAAAGCCGGCAGAGCTTGTGGTCATCCGCTCGGGTTTGCGTTCAGACGTACGAATTACAATTACAGAAGGAAAGTTTCATCAAATTAAACGAATGTTTCAAGCGGTCGGTAAACGTGTCATTTACTTAAAGCGCATACAAATGGGGCCAATCCCGCTTGATGAAACGTTAGAACCGGGAGAGTACCGTGAATTGACAGATGAAGAAATTGCTTTATTAAAAGGAGAAGACAAAAAATAGGAACCTGCATCGCTCAGGTTCCGTCTATATCCATTTCGTTATGACGACATCTTCACTCTTTTTTTAGTTGTTGTCCATTTACCTTTGCTAGGGCTGTGAATTAAGTCGTTGTATGCTAACACGTTTAAATCCCGCTGAATCGTTCGTGGAGTAATGCCGAATTCGTCCACGAGCTCTTGCGTTGTCACTGTCCCTCTCTCATTAATGAACATGTAGACGGACTTAATACGGGTTAGCATGCGATCGGTAGATGGTTTCAAATGATCACTCCCTATCGTCACATCATTCGCATGGTACAACAAAGATGAAAAACTAGATGTCTCACTATTTATTTTACACGAAAACATACGAAAAATGCTATAAATTTGCTGAATTTTACACAATATTTACACAATTAATACCATATTTTTCTTGAGGAAAGGTGAAAGTGACGATGAATATGAACTGGATGGAAGAAGTGAAGAAGCGAGAAAAAGCACTTTTGCAAGATTTACAAACATTTTTGCGTATTCCAAGTGTACGCAATGAACAAACAGCAACAGAAGAAGCCCCGCTAGGAAAAGAAGTTTATGAAGCACTTTGTTACATGTTGAAACGTGGGGAAGAAGAAGGATTTGTTGTGAAAAACGTTGATGGGTTGGCTGGACATATTGAAATGGGTCATGGAGAAGAGATGGTTGGTATTTTATGTCATGTTGACGTTGTTCCCGCTGGTGACGGATGGACGTTTGATCCGTTTGGGGCAACGATTGTAGATGGGAAAATTTACGCACGTGGTGCATTAGATGATAAAGGGCCGACGATTGCTGCCTTTTATGCAATGAAAATTGTAAAAGAGCTTGGATTACCATTATCTAAACGCGTGCGCATGATTATTGGAACAGATGAAGAAAGCGATTGGCAATGCGTCGAACGATATTTTCAAACCGAGCCAATGCCGACGCTCGGATTTGCCCCAGATGCCGACTTTCCGATTATTTATGCTGAAAAAGGCATTGCCGATTTTGATCTTATTCAACAACCAATGAATCAACAAATGGATGCAGTTCTTCTTTCATTTCAAGCCGGTCGTCGATACAATATGGTTCCTGATTTTGCAGAGGCTGTTTTGCAGTTAACGAACGGAAACGATATGAAAGAGCGTTTTATCAAATTTTTACAAGTACACACACTTGAAGGTGAGGCGTATGTAGATGGCGAAACGATGAAGTTATGTGTTCGCGGTGTTTCTGTGCATGGGATGGAACCAAACAACGGAGTGAATGCAGGACTATGGCTTGCAAAATTTTTAGCAGATGAAACACTCGATCCACAAGCAAACGAATTTGTTCGTTTCGTTTCTCAATACTTTTATGGAGATACGCGCGGAAAGCAATTAGGGGTTGCACATACAAATGAGGAATTAGGAGATTTAACGATCAATGTCGGTGTTCTTTCATATACGCGTGAGCATGGTGGGAAGATGGGTATCAATTTACGTTACCCTGTGACGAGCGACATTGCCCATACGAAAGAAGTGATCGAGCGAGTCGCAAACGGTCATCACTTTACGTTAACAAACTTTTCTAACTCTTCACCCCACTATGTAGCAAAAGACCATCCGCTCGTTCAAACGTTGCAACGCGTTTATGAAGAACAGATGGGAGAACGAGCATCATTGCTTGCGATCGGTGGGGGGACATATGCGCGTTCTTTACAAGCAGGGGTAGCGTTTGGTCCGTTATTCCCAAATCGCCCAGATGTTGCGCACCAAAAAGATGAGTATATGTTTATCGATGATTTACTTAAAGCAACAGCCATTTACGCCCAAGCGATTTATGAATTAGCAAAATGACAATTTCCAAAAATATGTTATAATGAAAAGTGCCGTCGATCATGACGGTACTTTTCGTCATTTTATATTGATATGGGGGATTTTTTGTGTATACACGTATTTTTCGCATATTTTACTTTTTGCAGTTTTTTAGTTTCGGCTCGCTTTTTCCATTATTATCTGTGTATTTAAAAGATGAAGTCGGATTATCGGGAACGGAAATCGGGATGATTATGTCGATTAGTCCGATCGTTATGATTTTTATCCAGCCAATTTGGGGAATGATAAGCGATTATACGCGTAAGCCAGTTCAAGTGTTAATCGTATCTTTATTAGGTACAGCTTTTTTTGGTTTTATGTATTCGTTCGTTCATTCATATGCATGGTTGCTTGTGATTGCCGCACTGCTTGCAGTCACGCAAAGTGGTATCGTTCCATTGTCTGACAGTATTACGCTTCATTATGTACAAAAGGCGAATGAACGATATGGATCGATCCGTCTTTGGGGTGCGCTTGGATTTGCTGCTGCTGTTCCAGTTGCTGGGCAAGTAGCTGAGTGGTTCGATCTTCGTTTTATTTTTTACATTTTCGTTGCTTTGCTCATTATTTCGGGCGTGCTTGCATGGAAGTTGCCGCGAGAACAGTCAAGTGCAAAAGTGAACATCCGAGAAGGAATGAAAGAGTTAATTCATATTCCTCGGTTTCTTTTATTTTTGTTAACGACGTTTCTTGTTTTCGGTCCCGTTTATGCTAATAATTTTTATTTCGGCATTTTGATTACTGATTTAGGTGGAACGCTTACAGGGGTAGGACTTGCTTTTTTATTAGCGGCGGGAAGTGAAGCGCCGTTTATGAAATTTGCTGACGGCGTCGTCCGAAAGTTTGGGATGATGAATGTGTTATTCGTTGCGACAGCTTTGTCTTGTGCCCGTTGGTTGTTTTATTTTTTTGAACCACCTTTAATGATCGTGTATGCCACGACAATTGTACAAGGGGCGTCTGTCGGTTTGTTTATCCCAGCTGCCCTTCAATATGTGCGTGACATTACCCCTGCACACGTGCGTACGACGGCTGTATCGCTTTATGCCACGGTTGGAAATGGACTGGGTAGTTGGTTTTGTACATTTGTAGGTGGATATATTTTAGAACGTTGGACAATCGAGCATGTATATTTATTTTTTGGATTGTTGACATTTGGAGGAATGATCATTTTTGCTTGGCAGTCAAAAAAGGCGTTGCGAAAACTACATGAATTTTGATAAAATTTAGAAAATTAAAGGTGGGACGATATATGCATTACTTTTTGGCAATACCTTTGCCAAATGAAGTAAAAAAGCAGTTGCATAGCTTTATATCTGAATGGAAAGCGCCATTTCGTTTGTTCGTTCATGAAGAAGATTATCATATTACACTTGCATTTTTAGGGAGGGCAACGGAAGAAGAGCGGAAACAAATTGCAGAGTATATGCCAAAAGTAGTTCGAAAACATCAGTCATTTTCGTTACAGCTGAGCGAAGTTTATTCGTTTGGTTCTCGTATTTTATGGTATGGCGTAAAAGAAGAGTCCCGTTTGTTTTCCCTTCGTCAAGATGTGTATGACGTTTGCCGGCAGATAGGTTTTTCTCTTGATGCTCGACCGTTCACGCCACATATTACGTTGGCGAAAAAATGGAACGGATCGTTTCCGTTCTCACTTGAAACATATCCGAGAAAGATTGAAGGAGAGGACATTCGCTTTTTCGTACACGACGTTGTGCTATACGAAACACATATGGATCAAACGCCGAAATATAAGCCGTTGATGCGTTTTCCTCTTTCATAATTCAATAACAGGGGGAGAAAAAATGGGGATTACGGTCATTCAAATCGGGGTATTGTATATGCTGTATATTTTTGGTTCAATTATTCAGCAACTGCTACACATCCCTATTCCAGGTAGTATGATAGGGATGTTGTTGCTATTTTTATTGTTAATGACCGGAATGGTGAAGGAAGAGTGGATTTCCCGTGGTGCTAACATGCTTTTGTCTCATTTAACACTTTTGTTTATTCCGGCAACTGTTGGCATCATTGATTATGTTGAACTTTTTTTAGGGAAAGGGATATGGTCTATTTTCGTTGTCATCGTGAGCACAATGATCGTCATGTTGTTTGCTGGTTTCATCGGTCAATGGGCACAAACACGTGAACAAAAGCGAATGCATGAGGTGAAAGGAGCATGATCGGCGCAATTATGCTTTTGTGGACGATTGTCGTGTATATGGCGATGCGCAAATTGTATGCTCGCTTTTATTTTCCTTTGCTTGTGCCAATCGCTACGAGCACAGTAGTCATCATCATCACGTTATCGCTTTTTCATTTGTCGTATGAACAATATATGAGCGGAGGAAAATGGCTTGTTCATTTGCTTGGACCAGCCGTTGTCGCGCTAGCTTTGCCGCTTTACCAACATCGGCATACGTTAAAACAGTTTTTATGGCCGTTGTTATGTAGTACATTTTTCGGGACGATCATTGGAATGGGTAGCGGTTTATTATTAGCGCGTCTTTTTCATTTACCAGAACGAGTTGTTCGCTCGATTATTCCGAAATCGGTTACTTCGCCTGTTGCGATGGATATTGCAAAGTTGATTGACGGTATACCGACGCTTGCAGCGGTATATGTCATGGTTGCAGGGATTTTTGGTGCCATGTTTGGACCGACTATTTTTCAACGCTTGCGTCTGACCACAGCTTTAGGGGTCGGGAGCGGACTAGGGGCGGCTTCACACGGCATCGGTACTGCAAAAGCGCTTGAAATTGGTAAAAAAGAAGCAGCGATTAGCTCGGTAGCGATGACATTAAGTGCAATTTTCGCTTCTCTTCTTTGCCCGTTGTTGCTTTTGTTGTAGAATGAAAGTAACAATTGATTGCTGGAGGTTAAGGCGTGGGACAGCTCATTAAGCTTCAAGACTATATTTCGCGCTACGAGCTAGATATTTATCATTATCCGAGCGAGTTTATTCGTTTAAAAAAGAAGCAATGGGAACGAATGAAGCATGCATGGGAGACGGGTCAATTGGTGCCACAAGTGGAGTCGCATGTACATGAGTCATGGAAATGGCTTGAAGAGGAACCGTCACTTTTTGATAAGATTAAGCGCATATGGAAACGGAAAAAAGTAAAAGATGTGACGGATGAAAATGAACAGTCGCAAGAAGAGGAAGACTTTATGTTTTCTATTCCGTCCGAACCAAGAACGATTGAAGAATTGAAAATATTATTTTTAGAAAAGCTGTTTCAACTGCAAATTCGTTGGGCGAGCTCGACGTTAACGGAAGAATCCGTTATTGATCCGAAATATTATTATGACGTATATTTAAAATATTTTTTGCAACGTTTTCCAGATACATACTTATGTATGTACAAGCCTGTATTTTTATTGAAAAAAGCTCCTGTCGAGCTTAATACGATTTTGATTAGTCCAACAACGACGTGGTGCGTTGCGTTTACGGAAGAACGGAAAAATAACATTATTGTTGGCTCAGCTGAACGTTTTTGGACGGAGATTGTCGATGATGTGGAGAGAAAAATCGTCAATCCGATGATTTCGCTTCATCGAACGGAAAAAGTTGTTCAAACGATTTATAAGCAATTTTCCGTCGATATGCCGATCAAAAAAGTGTTGATTAATCGAGAAGGGTATATTGATTATCGCTACGCACCGAGCGATCTTGATATCGTCGATCGCCGTCATTATGAGACATGGTTTATGTCACTCAGACAGTTGACGATGCCATTGAAACATACGCAACTGAAGGCGGCGCAATCATTGCTCACATATTGTGATGCACGCTATTACGATCCGCTCGTTATTGAAGAAATAGAAGAGGCTGACGAATGAAGCGTAGCCTCTTTTTCGATTTTTTATAATTATGGTAAGGATAAATACTTTTTTTGTTCTTCTTGCATAATAAGTAAGTAACCAGATGGTAAAAGCGGAAATGGAACGCTACATGAAATACATGAATGCATGATTTTCCCCCTCTTTTTTATTGAGTTCATTTTACAACAAAAATAATTGACTTCAAAACTGGAAGTTGGTGACCGATAATGATGACAAAACAACACTCGTTTGAAGCCTATTTAGATGAGTTGACGTTAATTACTATTTTGGTACCGAACGATGTTGTTCAAGAACGTGCACCAATATTTTTTTTATGCGATGAAGAACAAACAGCATACCGTTTAACAGTTCGTTCAAGTGAGAAACAACACTCATTTACAAAATATGAGTGTCTCGTCCCTTTTATCGTTCCATTAGGGAAACGATATGTCGTTTATACAGAAGAAGGATGGCAAACACCTTTACTGGTAGGGGCGGTGATGCGAACAAAAGCGTTTGACGATTTATACGCATATGACGGAAATGATCTTGGTGCAACGTACAAACCGGAAAAAACGACGTTTAAAGTGTGGGCGCCGACGGCAACAAAGGTGTTATTAAAGCTTATTCATCCGAAGACGAAAGAAGAAACAACTTATGCCATGGTGCGCGAACAAAAAGGAGTATGGACTTATACCGTTTATGAAAACATGGAATATTTTTTGTATACGTATCAGACATATATCAATTTTGTTTGGCGAGAAGCAGTGGATCCTTATGCAAAAGCAGTTTCAGTTAACGGCACATACGGTGTTGTTGTTGACCTTTCGAAGACAAACATAAAAAAAACAACGATGCCTCCGTTTATTTCTATGACGGATGCGATCATTTATGAAATGCATGTTCGTGATTTTACGATCCATCCTAAAAGTGGCGTGGAACATAAAGGGAAATATCTCGGTTTAGCGGAGCAGGATACATTAGGACCAAACGGAAAGGTGACGGGTCTTTCGTACGTAAAACAGCTCGGTGTGACACATGTTCAACTTATGCCTGTGCAAGATTTCGAAGGAGTGGATGAGCTCGAGCCATTTGAATACAACTGGGGATATAACACGGTTCATTACAACGCTCCAGAAGGAAGTTATGCGACGGATCCAACCGATCCATATGCACGTATCATCGAGTTAAAGCAGGCGATTCGTGCGTTTCAACAAGAAGGCATTCGCGTCATTTTAGACGTCGTCTATAATCACGTATATATTCGAGAAACATCATCGTTTGAACAGCTTGTACCGGGTTATTATTTCCGATACGAATCAAACGGTTATCCATCGAATGGAACAGGAGTTGGGAATGATTTAGCATCTGAGCGGAAAATGGTACGAAAATTTATCGTTGATTCGGTGACGTATTGGCTAAGTGAATATGGTGTCGATGGATTTCGTTTCGATTTAATGGGCATTTTAGATGTCGACATGATGAATGACGTTCGCCGAGCTATCGATGCAATTGATCCGACTGTTCTTGTTCTTGGAGAGGGATGGGAGTTAGCTACTCCATTACCTCAAGAAAAAAAGACAACGATTGCAAACGCGAAACATACGCCTCGTATTGCTTATTTTAACGATCGATTTCGGGATTATGTAAAAGGAAGTACGTTTCAAGTCCACGATCGAGGATTTGCGTTAGGTGATTGTTCATATAAGGAAGCGGTAATGGAAGTTATTCGAGGAAGCATCCATCTATTTTTTTCGCCAAGGCAAAGTGTCAATTATGTCGAATGTCACGATAACCATACATTATGGGATAAAATGATGATTGCTAATGCGCATGAGAGCGAATATATTCGTCGGAAGCGCCAAAAGCTAGCGACCGCGATCGTTTTATTATCCCAAGGTATTCCATTTTTGCATAGCGGTCAAGAGTTTTATCGAACGAAACAAGGAATTGAAAACAGCTATAACGCTCCTGATGAAGTGAATCGAATCGATTGGGAGCGGAAAAGTGAATGGGAAGAAGATATTCGAGAGATAACGGCTCTCATTGCGCTTCGTAAAAAACATGCTGCGCTTCGTTTTTTTACTGCCGATCAAGTTCGGCGTCATATCAAGTTTTATGATACCCATCCATCTGTGATCGCCTATCAGCTTGTCGATGTGGGTGTGTATGGTCCATGGGAACAAATTGTTGTCGTTCATCATAATGAGGAGAAAAAAACGACATTACCTCTTTCTGAAGGAAAATGGAAAGTCGTTTTCAGCTCAAATCGGGAAGAAGTAGAGAAAAAGTGCGAACACTTTATTGAAATTAATGGAATCGGGACGTGGGTATTAATTGAATGTTGACGGGGAAACGATGGGAAAGATAAAATCTAGTAAGATGACAATTGCAATTTTTATTTTGACTAAGTCGAAAGGTGAGCTCACTTGGAACAGTTACTAGGTAAGGAGTGGGAAATTTCCCCGGCAGGTGGTGCGACAGGGGATGCATATATTGCGGAGTACGATGGGAAGAAGTTGTTTTTAAAGCGCAATTCTTCACCATTTTTAGCTGTTTTATCAGCGGAAGGAATCGTCCCAAAATTGGTATGGACGAAACGAATGGAAAATGGAGACGTAATTACCGCCCAACAATTTTTACAAGCGCGTGAATTAAAGCCGAGTGATATGACTAGCAAACAAGTTGCTCAATTGCTTCGGAAAATTCATCACTCGAAAGAATTGTTGGGAATGATGGAGCGCCTTGGTAAAAAACCTTTAGTACCTCATCGTTTGCTAGAGGAAGTAAAGAAAAATGAATATGCTGAGTTAAAGGCGCATCCGACCGTTCGGGACGCATTGGCATTTTTAGAGCGACACGTAGATGATGTGTATTGTATGGATTATGTCGTTTGTCATTGCGATATGAATCATAATAACTGGCTTTTAACAGAAGATGATCAATTGTATTTAATTGACTGGGATAGCGCAATGATTGCCGATCCGGCGATTGATATCGGAATGTTGTTATATGCTTACATTCCAAGAGAGCAGTGGGTGAGTTGGCTAGAAGAATATGGTAAGAAGTTCGATGAGCAATTGCAGCTACGTATGAAATGGTATACGATTGCTCAAACGGTTACGTTGCTTGCATGGCATAAAGGACGGAATAATGAAAAGGAAATGCAACGACTGTTGCATTTCCTTGAACATGTGCTACGTTAATTGATCCATCCAATTCGCAAGTTGCTGTTCGTGTTGATCGATGTGTAAAGAAAGATCGGTTGCATTTTTACCGTTTTGACTGTATGTGTAAATATGAGACAATGTTTGTTTGAGTTCGGAGTGGATAGCATCGTTCGCCATCAATGATTTGGCGAGCCGTTCAATTTGTTCACATTCTGAAACGGTTCCTGAACGATCAAGGTGATGTTCCGATAAAATGTCTTTTAACACAGTTAATTGATGTTCATGATTAATGGCCATGTTCATCCCCCTATTCGTTTTATAATATGGCCGTTTTTATCTTTTTATATACAAAGAAACGGAGGATGAGACGTGCGTTTACGAAATAAGCCTTGGGCGAAAGAAAAAATTGCATCATATCCGCAATACATTATTCCACAACCAGAGCAATATAAAGGACGTTGGCATGAATTGTTTTCAAACGGTCATCCGATTCATATCGAAATTGGGACAGGGAAAGGCCGTTTTATTACCGAAATGGCAAAAATGAATCCTCACATTAACTATATTGGAATTGAGTTATATGAGAGCGTCATTGTATGCGCCCTCGACAAATTGATCGAGAACGATTTGCCAAATTTGCGCTTATTAAATGTCAATGCAAAAGACTTAACGAATATTTTTGCTAAAGGAGAAGTAGAGCGTATTTATTTGAACTTCTCCGATCCGTGGCCGAAAAAGCGCCATGAGAAACGACGTCTAACGTATCGCTCGTTCTTGGAGTTATATGAAAATATTTTAATGGATGAGGGAGAAATTCATTTTAAAACGGATAACCGTGGGTTGTTTGAATACTCCCTTGTTAGTTTTTCACAATACGGTTTAGTGCTTCAATACGTCAGCCTTGATCTTCACCGAAGTGATTTTGAAGGAAATGTGATGACTGAATATGAACAAAAATTTTCAGAAAAAGGAAATCCGATTTACCGTTGTGAAGTGAAGTATCGAGAACCTATGTCATAATCAGGCATAGGTTTTTCTTCTTTTCTGAATATTTTCGTAATGTTAAAATGGATGATGAGAGAAGACAAGGGGGAGAAAAGATGGGGAATTTAACGATCGGTCGAATAACAATGACGTGGTTGAATGGGGGAATTACACATTTAGACGGGGGAGCGATGTTTGGTGTTGTACCAAAGCCCCTTTGGACGAAAAAATACCCATGCAACGAACAAAATCAAATTCCACTTCGTACGGATCCGATTTTATTGCAAGTGGATGGGAAAAACATACTTATTGAATCGGGTATTGGACGTGGAAAGCTGAATGAAAAACAAAAGCGGAACTTTGGGGTAACAGAAGAATCTTCTTTAATAGAGCAATTGGCGCTTCTTTCTTTAACACCTGAAGACATTGACGTTGTATTAATGACACATTTACATTTTGATCATGCGAGCGGTTTAACAACATGGGAAGGAGATACGCTCGTTCCAACGTTTCCACGTGCGCGCATTATTACGTCGGCGGTAGAGTGGGCGGAGATGAAAGAACCAAACATGCGCTCGCGCAACACGTATTGGAAAGAAAACTGGGAAGCCATTGTTGATCAAGTCGATACGTTTGCGGAACAGTTGGAAGTCGTTTCAGGGGTAACGATGATTCATACAGGCGGTCATAGTGACGGACATGCGATCATTATGATCACATCCGAAGGGGAAACAGCCATTCATCTCGGTGACTTAATGCCGACACACGCCCATCAAAATCCGCTTTGGGTTATGGCATACGATGATTACCCGATGACGTCTATTTTTGCTAAGCAAAAATGGCTCGCCTATGGAATGGAAAAAAACGCATGGTTTACATTTTATCACGATGCGTACTATCGGGCTGTTCGTTGGAATGATGAGTTTCAAATTGTTGAATCCGTTAAACGTCAATAAACCCAAGCGGCTTTGCTTGGGTTTTACAATTTTCGTGCTTCAATAATCGTCCCTGTTTTTGCATCAATGAGACATTCATATGCATCGGTTGGACGAGTGATTCCTCCTCGATAGACAGTATAGCGCAACCCGTTTTTTTCAATCATTTCAACGGTTGTTTGAATCCACGATCCTGTAATGTCACCCGTTTGTTGAAAAGCTTCTTTCGCTTTTTGAAGCGCTTGTTCAGATGAAATCAAACGTCTATGTTGCCATTGGTCAAATATGTATGCTGCTGTTGCACCGACAACGATACCGGTAAGAAATGTTTTCATGCGCATATGCATTCCTCCACTTTTTCTTTTAGTATACCGAATTGTTCGAGTGGAAACTACATGTAAAATTCGCTACAATGACAAATAGCGAGAAAAGAAAGGGGATACAGCGATGGATTTGCAGTTATTTCGAACGTTAACGGAATTGCCGGGAGCACCGGGAAATGAACATGCGGTGCGCGCCTTCATGCGTGAACAGTTACAAAAATATGCCGATGAAATTGTGCAAGATCGGCTTGGGAGCATTTTTGGAGTGAAGCGCGGAACGGAAGATGGTCCAGTTGTGATGGTTGCAGGGCATATGGATGAAGTGGGTTTTATGGTCACTGCCATTACAGAACAAGGAATGATTCGCTTTCAACCGCTTGGAGGTTGGTGGGGGCAAGTACTGCTCGCTCAACGTGTACAAATCATAACAGATCAAGGTCCGATTGTTGGAGTCATCGGCTCGATCCCGCCTCATCTGCTTGATGAAGAGCAACGAAAAAAGCCGATGGATATGAAAAATATGCTTATTGATGTTGGAGCAGATGACCGTACCGATGCAGAGCGCATGGGCATCCGTCCGGGGCAACAAATTGTACCGCTTTGTCCGTTTACACCGATGGCAAACGAGAAAAAAATTATGGCGAAAGCATGGGATAATCGTTACGGTTGTGGCTTGGCGATCGAGTTGTTAAAGGAATTAAAAGATGAAACGTTGCCGAACGTATTATATTCTGGAGCAACGGTTCAAGAAGAAGTCGGACTGCGCGGTGCACAAACGGCAGCAACGATGATTAAACCAGATATTTTCTTTGCGCTAGATGCAAGCCCAGCGAACGACATGACAGGAGACGAAAAAGAGTTCGGGCATCTTGGGAAAGGGGCGCTCGTGCGCATTTATGATCGTACAATGATTACTCATCGCGGCATGCGCGAATTTATTTTAGATACAGCGGAAACGAACAATATTCCATACCAATATTTTATTTCACCAGGTGGGGGAACAGATGCGGGGAGAGTGCATATCGCGAATAGCGGCGTTCCTTCAGCTGTCATTGGCATTTGTGCACGCTATATTCATACACATGCTTCTATCATTCATGTGGATGACTATGAAGCGGCAAAACAGTTATTAATCGCCCTTGTAAAACAATGTGACCGTGCGACAGTCGATGCGATTCGTCATAACGGTTAAGGTGATTGAGCGATGAAAATTGCAGTTGGAACAAAAAACAACACGAAAGTAAAAGCGGTAAAAGCTGTATTTCATGAGGCGCATCATGCGATTATAGCGAGTGACGTGCAGCCGAACGTGTCAAAACAGCCGTTTTCCGATGAAGAAACGTTGCAAGGTGCGATTGAGCGTGCAACGTTAGCTGTTCATGAACAACAAGCACATATCGGAATAGGTTTAGAAGGAGGCGTATTTGTTGCACGTAATGGAACAGTCTGGCTATGTAATTGGGGTGCGCTTGTAGATCGGGACGGCGTTGTCGTTGTGGCAGGAGGGGCGCGCATTCCGCTTCCTGCCGAAATTAGTGAACAATTAAAAACTGGGAAAGAATTAGCTGAAGTGATAGACGAATACGCCGATCGTCGCGATGTTCGTTCAAATGAAGGAGCGATCGGCATTTTGACGAACGGAGCCATCGACCGAACAACGATGTATACACATATTGTTCATATGTTGAAAGGGCAATACGAACATCAAAAGAAAGGATGGAGAAATCAATGAAAACGATTGAACGGATCGAACAATATAACGAAGCGATTCAACATGGGAAAGTCATTATGATGTTTACAGCTGATTGGTGCCGGGATTGTCAATTCATCAAACCGGTTTTACCAGAAATTGAAGCGCAATTTTCCGATTATACGTTTTATGCGGTCGATCGCGATCAATTGCTCGACTTGTTTGCGGAGCACAACGTTTTTGGCATTCCGAGTTTTATTGCATATGAAAATGGCCAAGAGAAAGGGCGATTTGTCAGCAAAGATCGGAAAACGAAAGAAGAAATCGTCGCTTTTATTCAAAGCTTAGGTGAGCGTGATGAATAGTAAGCAAATAAGCGAGCATATTCAACAACGATTATCCCACTACCCATGGGAATTTCGATGGGATCGAAAAAAAGATACACTTCGCATTGAGCATCGTGACACGAAAAAAGGGGTGACGATTTCGTTACCCCCTATTATCGCAAAATGGGAGGTTGAGAAAGAGCGTGCCATTGACGAAATTGTTTATTATGTCGAACAAACGTTAACGGCATTACATGATGATTCGCCGTTACATGGAAAAGAAAAACATATATATCCGGTTATTCGCTCTACCTCATTCCCGACAACGACGAACGAAGGCGCTGCGTTTATTTATGACGATCATACAGCAGAAACGCGCATTTATTATGCGCTCGATTTAGGAACAACGTATCGGCTCATTGATGAACGTTTAGTTGAATCCGAGCGTTGGAATGTGCAACAATTGAAAGAAATTGCCCGTTTTAACGTTCGTTCATTGCCTACGACAGTAAAAGAAGATCATGTCGCTGGAAATACATTTTATTTCGTAAACACAAATGATGGATATGATGCAAGCCGCATATTGAATGATGCTTTTTTGAAAAACTTTGCTGAAAAAATAAAAGGAACGATGCTGCTTGCAGTTCCTCATCAAGATGTGCTCATTATTGCTGACATTGAAAACGAAATCGGCTATGATGTACTTGCGCAGTTAACGATGAGCTTTTTTGCAAGCGGTAGAGTGCCGATTACTGCGCTCTCATTTTTATATGAAGGTGGGCAATTGCAACCGATTTTTATTCTTGGAAAAAATCATCGAAAGGATGAGAAATGATGAACGTATTTTACAATCGAGAAGGCATTGGCGACACGTTACTCATTACTTTAAAAGTTGTTGATCCACAAGTGCGTGCTTTTGAAGTGCGTGCTTTTGAGAAAAAAGGGGATGTTGTGCGCATTTATGATGAGCAAACAAGTGAAACAGTTGGTTACAATATTTTTCGTGCATCTACATATAGCACATTTGAAGGAAATGGAGTCGTTGAACTAAACGAACAAGTAATCGCTACGATTAACGACATATTGCAAAAAAATGGTGTGAATGAACAATTAAAGGCTGATTTTTCACCAAAATTTGTTGTCGGTTACGTGAAAGAAAAGGAGAAGCACCCGAATGCTGATAAATTAAGTGTTTGTCAAGTAGACATTGGTACGGAAACATTGCAAATTGTATGCGGGGCTCCAAACGTAGAAGCAGGACAAAAAGTCGTTGTCGCAAAAGTCGGAGCAGTCATGCCAAGCGGTCTAGTCATTCAAGAGGCAGAACTTCGTGGGGTGAAGTCTTACGGAATGATTTGTTCTGCCCGTGAACTCGATTTGCCAAACGCCCCACAAGAGAAAGGGATTCTCGTTTTAGATGATGAGTACGAAGTAGGTCAACCATTTTTCAGCTGACTTCCGTCACGGCAGTCAGCTTTTTTTTGTGGTAAAATAAAACCGAATGTACAAGAGAAAGAGTGAGGATTAAATGGGTTGGTTTAAGGCATTACTTCGTTATTTATTTGGAGAAAATGATAAGGCAAAAGAAACGCGCAAACGCCCCCCTTCCGTACAAAAAAATGATCATAAACATGTGGAGGCAAAAGTTGTTTATGAATATCCGAAAGGGAAATTTCGCTTTCCATTAATTCCAGATGAACCAAAAGAAAGACAAAAAGAGCGAATATATGAACAAAAGCGCTCATCACCGCAAACCGTTTCCTCTGAGAAAAAAATAACACGCATAGAGCGCACAGTAAACGAATCACGCACGTTTCGTCCGACAGATGTGCCATCGCCTATATTTGGTTATAAGCGAATGGAGCGTGTTGAGGGAAAAAAAGAACATGATGCGGTTGTTGAATTTGAACTTCCGATCGTTGAAGAAGCTGAAACAAACGAATATGCGCATACACAAAGAGATGAATCTGTAGGAAAGCAGCTTGTTGATGAAACAAACGAACATGTGCATATGCCAGCAAGTGAGCCAATTCATCATGAAGAGAAAGATGTTGTTCATGAAAAAGAAGAAATGCAACAAGAAGAAGTGCAGAGGGAAGCTGGTGAAGAACAAGTTACGCAAACACAAGTAGGAGAAAGTAAAGAGCAGGAGTGTAGAGAAGAAAAAATTGAACAGGCGAACGAGGGACGAGAGAGAAAGAGAAGCGGTGTGCCATATAACGTGATAATGTTAAAACAAGATCGAGAAAAATGGAAAGAGCGACAGCAACAGGGATCTTATACGTTTCCGCCGTTATCGCTATTGCATGCTCCAGCGATTCAGCATGAGGGCGATGAAACGTGGCTAAAAGAGCAAACAGAGCGGTTAAATGAGACGTTTAAAAATTTCAATGTTGGAGCAACAGTCGTTCACGTGACCCAAGGTCCGACGGTGACTCGTTTTGAAGTGCAACCAGAACTTGGAGTAAAAGTGAATAAAATTACGAATTTAGCGGATGATATTAAATTAAATTTAGCGGCTGTAGATATTCGTATCGAAGCGCCTATTCCTGGGAAAAACACGATCGGAATCGAAGTGCCTAATCGCTCAAGCCGCCCTGTTTTCATTCGTGAAGTATTACAAAGCGAGGTGTTCCAACAATCACAATCCCCGTTAGCTGTTGCCTTAGGATTAGATATTTCAGGGAGACCAGTTGTTACTGATTTAAAAAAGATGCCGCACGGATTGATTGCGGGAGCAACTGGATCAGGGAAAAGCGTCTGCATGAATGCGATGTTAGTAAGTTTGTTATATAAAGCAACACCGCACGAAGTGAAGTTATTATTGATCGACCCGAAAATGGTCGAACTTGCACCGTACAATCATATTCCACATTTAGTTAGCCCAGTTATTACAGATGCAAAAGCAGCAACAGCAGCATTAAAATGGGCTGTATCTGAAATGGAGCGGCGATATGAGTTGTTTGCACATACAGGGGTGCGCGATATTGTTCGTTATAATGAGTTAATACGAAAAGCACAAAAACCAGAACAACACTTACCGTATATCGTTATTGTCATTGATGAACTTGCGGATTTAATGATGGTTGCTCCAGCCGATGTAGAGGAAGCCATTTGCCGTATTGCCCAAAAAGCGCGGGCGTGTGGGATGCACTTACTTGTTGCTACACAACGACCGTCTGTTGATGTCATTACCGGCTTAATTAAGGCAAATATCCCAACGCGCATTGCCTTTTCTGTATCGTCACAAATTGATTCACGTACAATTATTGATATAAACGGTGCTGAAAAATTACTTGGGCGAGGCGATATGTTATTTTTAGAAAACGGAACAGCAAAACCAATTCGCTTACAAGGCAATTTTGTATCGGATGAAGAAATTGAGCGCGTCGTTGCCCATGTGCGTCAACAAATGGAACCGTCTTATTTATTTCAACACGATGAGTTGTTGCAACAACATGTACAAGCTGAGGAAGATGATGAGCTCTTTTATGAAGCATGTGAGTTTGTTGTTCAACAAGGTGGTGCTTCGACGTCGAGTTTGCAACGTCGTTTTCGTATCGGCTATAATCGGGCAGCGCGCTTAATTGAAATGATGGAGCAGCGCGGGATTGTATCGGCACCAAAAGGAAGCAAGCCACGCGATGTGCTAATTGACGAGCCAGATCTTGAGCAACTACAAGATACAATTTAGACGGAGTAGTCGTGAAATAGAAAACGTGCTATGCTAAAGACGTGAAAACGATGGCTGAAGGGGAAAGAAAAATGAAAGAGATCGAGTTGAAATTACAAGGGAAAATTAAACGGCTAACAAATAAAACGTTTAAATTTGATGAGCGTGTGCGAGACGGATGGTTTTCAGCCGTATATTTTTTAAAAACGCGTGAAATCGTCAAAGAATTTCGTCCGGATAATATCGTCACAATGCAATTTTTTCAAAAAGAACATGCTGTTTTATGTGGCACCGATGAAGTGATCGCCTTGTTGCATACGTTTGCAGATGAACCAGAAAAATTAGAGATTTACTCGTTAAAAGATGGAGACAAAATTAGTCCGTTTGAGACGGTGCTTACGATTACAGGGCCGTATCAAAATTTTGGGTATTTAGAAGGCATTATTGATGGAATTTTAGCGCGCCGAACATCTGTAGCAACAAACGTATACAATGTAGTTAAAGCGGCGGCATTATCTGGTGTACAAAAGCCGGTCATTTTTATGGGAGATCGGGATGATCATTTTATGATGCAAGCTGGTGATGGATACGCTGCGTTTATTGGTGGTTCCACCGCTCAAGCGACCCATGCGATGAACGAGTGGTGGGGAAAACAAGGCATGGGGACGATGCCGCATGCCCTCATTCAATTGTTTGATGGTGACGTTGTTGCGGCAGCAAAAGCGTATCATGCAAAATATCCAGATGATGATTTAATTGTTCTTGTTGATTACAACAATGACTGTATTACAGATGCGCTGAAAGTGGCTCGTGAATTTGGCGATAAGCTAAAGGCTGTTCGCGTTGATACGTCTCGGACGATGATCGATCAATATTTTATTCGCCATCCAGAAGTGCTTGGCACATTTGATCCACGTGGCGTCAATCCACCGCTTATTTTTGCTTTACGCGAAGCGCTTGATCGCGAAGGATTTGAACATGTTAAAATCGTTGTTAGTGGCGGATTTAATGAACAGCGCATTATTGAGTTTGAAAAACAAGGTGTGCCAGTTGATATGTATGGTGTGGGAAGTAGTTTATTGAAAGTGCACATTGGTTTTACAGGAGATAATGTATTGTTAAATGGAAAACATCAAGCGAAAGCAGGACGGCGTTATCGTCCAAATCCGCGCCTTGAAAAAGTGGAGTATACGCCTCAATAACACGGAAAAACTGATAGAAGAACGTTCTTCTATCAGTTTTTCTTATCATCGTGGGCAAACGATGGTATAATGAAATTTGTTACATATCGTGAAAATAGCAAAACGGAATTTATGTCATATACTGTGATATAGATCAACGATAGTTGGTGGAGGTTTTCTTATGACTATTTACCATTTTGTCGGCATTAAAGGAACTGGAATGAGCGCACTCGCACAAGTATTACATGATATGAAATGCGTCGTGCAAGGATCGGACTATGATAAGCGGTTTTTCACGCAAGAAGCTTTAGAAGCACGTGGGATACCGATTTTTCCATTTAGTGCTCAAAATATTCAGAAAAATATGGTTGTGATTGCTGGTAACGCCTTTCCTGATACACATGAAGAAATTGTAGCCGCTCGTGAACTCGGTGTACCCGTCATTCGTTACCATCAGTTTTTAGGTGAATTTTTACAAAAATTTACGAGTATCGCTGTGACAGGCGCCCATGGGAAGACATCAACAACAGGATTGCTTGCTCATGTAATGCAGGGAGCAGAACCGACGTCGTATTTGATCGGTGATGGTTCTGGAAAAGGAAGAGAAGGGAGCAAGTATTTTGTATTTGAAGCGTGTGAATATCGCCGTCATTTTTTAGCATATTCCCCTGATTATGCGATTATGACAAATATTGATTTTGATCATCCAGATTACTTTGTAAATATTGAAGATGTGTTTTCAGCATTTCAACAAATGGCGTGGCAAGTGAAAAAAGGAATTATTGCTTGTGGGGATGATGAATATTTACAAAAAATTCAAGCTAAAGTTCCTGTCGTTTTTTACGGGTTCGGTGAAGATAACGATTTTCAAGCCCGAAATGTTGTGAAAACACCAGAAGGGACATCGTTTGATGTATTTGTGCGCCATACGTTTTTTGCTTCTTTCCATATTCCGCGATATGGCGATCATAACGTGCTTAATGCGCTTGCTGTCATTGCGCTTTGCCATTATGAAGGGATCGATGTAAGCATTATTCAAGAGCGATTAAAAACGTTTCCTGGCGTGAAACGTCGCTTCCATGAGAAAACGTTTGGTTCACAAGTGCTTATTGATGATTATGCGCATCATCCGACTGAAATACGTGCAACGATCGAAGCAGCAAGACAAAAGTATCCAGATCGTCAAATTGTTGCGATTTTTCAACCGCACACATACACGCGTACACAAACATTTTTACATGAATTTGCTGAAAGCTTATCGTTAGCTGATGCGGTATATTTGTGCGATATTTTTGGCTCTGCTCGTGAGCATCAAGGGAAATTATCTATCGAGGATTTGCGTGCTAAAATCGAAGGGGCAAAGCTTTTAGACGAGGAGCAAGTCGATGTATTAAAGCAACATGATAACGCTGTGCTTATTTTTATGGGAGCAGGCGATATTCAAAAATTTCAACAAAGATATGAACAATCCGTTCACGTATAAGCAAAAAGCAACTATGATGCGTTCATAGTTGCTTTTTGCATTTGTTCGTATGTGATGTTCCAATGCGAAGCATGCCACGCTACTCCGTCATTTGTCACCCATAACACTTGAGGAGATTCGTGTTTAACATGAAACGTTTCTGCAATATGTTGCGACAATGGGCGTGCGTGTTGTACATGTAAATAATATGCATGAATGTGCGGAAAATCTTTTGTGAAACGTTCGAACTCCCCCCATGCTCGATGGCTAATCGGACACGTGAGACTATGTTTCATCAATAAAAATGGACGATGGGACAAACAAATTTGTTCAAACTGTTCTACTGTCTCAATTTTCTCCATGCGTGTCCATTCCTTTATTTAAATGTTTTTCCACATCGTTCACAGCTTCCTCTGTCTCTTTTAACAACTGTTCCACATCTGATGAAGGAAGCGGAATCGGAATAGATGAAACGGAATGTGATTTCTCTTGTTCGCTTTTTATCAGTTCTTCTTTTTCTTCACTTTTTCTCCATTCATTTATATTGCTTTCTTTTAAATCATTCAGCAGTTGTTTTCCATGTTGTGCTGATTCGGTTAATAACTGCTTTCCACGTTCGCTCGACAAGAATAGTGCTGTTGCTGCGCCTGCAATTCCCCCGACAATTGTCCCAAGTAGAAAAGAACTATTTTTAGCCATATGAAACCCTCCTTATTTTCGTTTCCCTTTCCATTTTGTCCATATTTCTACAAGCGTTTGTCCCCATTGAATGGCTTGTGTAATTTTTTTTTCATTTGTTGTTAACGTTTTAGAAATGGAGTCGCTAAATGTTTGAACGGTGACTCCTACTTGTTTGACTGCATCAAATACACCTTGCAAACTTTCTGCTTTTTTATGCACATCATCCGCAAGCGCGTTCGTCTTATGTAGTAATTGTGCCGTTTCTTTTCCGATTTCATGCATTTGTTTTTCAACTTCTTCGACGGTTTTCGCAACGTGTTGTAAAGTTGTTTGCAACGTTTTTAACGTTTGGATAACATAAATGACTAAAATGAGAAAGGCGATGGCGATGAGTGCAATGCTCCCGTATAAAATAACGTTCATTGTAAAACTCCTTTCTGTATATTTTACATTTCATTCGACAAAAAAAGAAAAAATCCTGCAAAAAACTCCAAATTTTTTGTAGATCGGTTACAATATACATGTACATATGATGGAATGGAGGAAGACAAATGAAAGATCCACGTATTGAAAAGTTAGCGAAAAACTTAATTCATTACTCGCTTCGTTTACAAAAAGGAGAAAAGGTATTAATCGAAAACTTCGGTTTGCAACGAGAGCTTGTGATCGCGCTTGTGCGTGAAGCATATGCGGTAGGTGCGCATCCGTTCGTTTCATTAAAAGACCACCAAGTTGATCGTGCCCTTTTGCTTGGAGCACAAGAAGAACAGTTTAACATGATGGCTGAGTTCGAAGCGAATGTTATGAAAGAGATGGATGCTTATATCGGCTTACGTGCTGGGGACAACATTAATGAGTTTGCTGACGTGCCAGCGGATAAAATGAAAATTCATGGAAAAACAATTATGCAAAAAGTACATCGTGACATTCGTGTACCGAAAACGAAGTGGGTTGTGCTCCGCTATCCGAATCCATCGATGGCACAGCTTGCAAAAATGAGTACAGAGGCGTTCGAAGATTTTTATTTCAACGTATGTAACTTAGATTACGGTAAAATGGGTAAAGCGATGGATGCTCTAGTTGAGTTAATGAATAAAACGGATCAAGTGCGCATTACAGGACCGGGTACAGATTTAACGTTCTCCATTAAAGATATTCCTGCTATAAAATGTTCAGGTCAAATGAACATTCCAGACGGAGAAGTATATACGGCTCCAGTCCGCGATTCTGTCAATGGTACCATTACGTTTAATACACCTTCTCCTTATCAAGGATTTACGTTTGAAAACGTGAAATTAACATTTAAAGATGGAAAAATTATTGAAGCAACAGCAAACGACACAGAACGCATTAATCAAATTTTTGATACAGATGAAGGTGCGCGTTACATTGGTGAGTTCGCGATCGGAGTAAACCCATATATTCAACATCCAATGCAAGATATTTTGTTTGATGAAAAAATTGATGGAAGCTTCCATTTTACGCCGGGACAATGTTATGACGAAGCGTACAACGGCAATCACTCGAATATTCATTGGGACATGGTTATGATTCAACGTCCGGAATATGGCGGCGGTGAAATATATTTTGACGGTGTGCTCATCCGAAAAGACGGCCGTTTTGTTCTCCCTGAGCTAGAGCCATTAAATCCAGAAAACTTAAAATAAAGAAAAAGCAACTATGACTTGCTCATAGTTGCTTTTTCTTATGCCAAACAATTTCAAGTTGATCTCCCGGGGTAAGCGGTTCATAAAATGTTGTTTGTTCTCCATTTTTTAGCAATGTAAATGTTGTTGATGCCCCGTGAGGAATATCAACTTCGACATATTGAAATATATCTTGAAAAATGAACGGTTCGATTTTTTGTTCATGAAATTGGAGCTCATCTTCATGGTGAACGAGACCATCTTCTTTGAGCTGTTCACCGTTGCGATAAAATATACCGATCGGCTTTGTCAATGTAAATGTTTCGCCATGAAATATAATCGGCATCGTATAATGAAGCTTTATTTGTTTTGCTTCAGCAATTTGAGCGATGGTGCGCGGCTTTTGTTCGTGAACAGTAATATGATCGCCGTCTTCAAACGTTGTATAACGTTGGCACTCTAGCCCGTTGCGATACACTGTTCCGCACCATTCAGGAAATTTTATTTGTTTTCCGTTTAACGTGATTGTAAACGGTTCAAGTTGTTTCAGAAGGTGGTCGTTTTTTGTTGCTTTTAGAAGCTGCTCAATCGTTTCAGGCATATGAATGACAATGTCATCACGATCACATAAGACGACATCGAGAGAAACAGCTTCTCCGTTTCGTAATACAAGTGGTTCAATGTTGTAATGTTGATCGTTTATTGTTACATGCTTTGTCGGCAATGATTCGAGCAAATCACGAAGCCGAATCGTTGCTTGTTGTCCATCTTTTCCTTTTTCAATGACAATCTCGTCATTATTTTTAATTGGTGTATCAAATGTCGCTAGCTCACCATTTTTTATAATGGTTGGTGGTTCTCCGTGTGTCCCGGGAACTGTAATAACCTGTCCATTCAACGTAACGACGCACGCTAAGCCAGGTTTTCCATATAGTTTATGTAGTTGAATGCCTGCAGCGAGTAAGGCATCACCGATTGTTAGTTGCTTCATGTCAAATAGGCGAATTGTTTGTTCATTTACATGGACTGTCACGTACTGGATCGGTGTTTGCTTTGCGGCAATTGCGATGCCGATCGGGGTGACGAGTTCTGGTCGATGTTTCATTTCTTCACGATCGATATGCAATTTTTGAATAGCATCAATACCACGAATAGCAACGCGATTTTCTGGAAGATGAAGCTTGTGAGCAAGCCGTTTTGGAAGTTCAGGCGTCAAGCTCCCTCCTCCAACAAGCATAACTGCTTTCGGAGATTGATGATTATTTAATCGTAAAATTTCTTTGCTAATCGCATCAGCAAGTCGATCAATGGCATCTGAAATCGTGGCAATCATTTGTTCGCGAGTCACTTCTGTTTCAAACCCGAGAATGTCTGTAATTGTTACCGTTTCTTTCGAATGCAAGTCGCGTTTCGCTTGTTCAGCGAGAGGGAAATCAAGCAAATAGGCGTCTGAAATGGCTTCAGTAATTTCATCTCCTGCCATCGGTACCATGCCGTAGGCGATGACTGTACCGAGATCGGTAATGGCGATGTCAGACGTTCCTGCGCCAATGTCTACAAGTGCTACATTTAATCGTCGCATCGTTGGAGGAATAAGCACGTTTAGTGCGGCGATCGGCTCAAGTGTTAGCGCCTCCATTTCTAAATGAGCGCGTTGTAGTGCTGCAAGAAGTGACTCAACAACGAGTCTCGGTAAAAATGTAGCGATCACTTCAACGCTTGCCTCGTCTCCTTGCTGATCAATTAAGTTACCAATTTCTTCGCCGTCAATTTCATAGCGCGTGACGGAATAACCGACGCAATAATAGTGATAACTTTTTTCATTCGCTGATTTTTCTGCTAACGTCATTTGAGCTTGCTGTACGGCGGTGAGTTCTAAGTACGCGACATCTTCATGAGTTAAAAGCGGCTTTCCTTTAATTGAAATCGTTGTTTTTCCTTTTTCTGTTTTTAATGAACGACCTGCCGCTGCGACGCATACGCGCGTCAAAGGCCCGTGCCGCTCCTCTAACGTTTTCTTTATGTCGAGAATGACGTTAGAAACAGCAAGTACGTCATGAATTTGTCCGTCAAGCATCGCTCGTTCTTCATGTTCTTTTATGACAATGTCTTCAACTTGATATCGTCCGTCTGTTTCCTTTAAAATAATGCCAACTACTGAACGTGTGCCAATGTCTAATGCAAAAATCAAGCTTCCCACCTTCTTTTTCGAAAATTAAAAAATTCTTTATTACTTAAACGCGTTTTATAAATAAAGGGGTGACAACTTTATCCACTTCGTTTATAATAATCTCTAATTATATAGAAATGTACCATATTTTTTATCTTATATAAAGAAAGGATGAGATGTATGAGTAACGAAAGATTAGACGAGCTGAGAGCAAAGGTTGATGAGTTGAATTTACAGCTGTTAAAGTTAATTAATGAACGCGGACGTGTTGTTCAAGAAATTGGGAAAATTAAAGATGCTCAAGGGACGTACTTTTATGACCCTGTTCGTGAAAGAAAAATGTTAGATTTAATTCTAGAACATAACGACGGACCGTTTGATACGGCGACGTTAAAACATATTTTTAAAGAAATTTTTAAAGCAGGGCTTGATTTGCAAGAAGATGACCATAAAAAGGCGTTGCTTGTATCAAGAAAGAAAAAGCCGGAGGATACGATTGTCGATGTAAAAGGGGAAAAAATCGGCGATGGTAATCAATATTTCGTTATGGGGCCATGTGCGGTTGAAAGCTATGAACAAGTAGCGGAAGTTGCACAAGCAATTAAACGCCACGGCTTAAAATTGTTGCGCGGCGGCGCTTACAAACCACGTACGTCACCGTATGACTTCCAAGGACTCGGCGTAGAAGGATTGAAAATTTTAAAGCGTGTAGCAGATGAATTTGATTTAGCAGTCATTAGTGAAATTGTAACGCCAGCAGATATTGAAACAGCGCTCGATTATATTGACGTTATTCAAATCGGAGCGCGCAATATGCAAAACTTTGAGTTGTTAAAAGCCGCGGGTCAAGTGAATAAACCGGTATTATTAAAACGGGGATTAGCTGCAACGATCGAAGAGTTTATTCATGCAGCGGAGTACATTATGTCGCAAGGAAATGGGCAAATCATTTTATGCGAGCGTGGCATCCGCACATATGAAAAGGCGACGCGCAACACGCTTGATATTTCAGCCGTACCGATTTTGAAAAAAGAAACGCATTTGCCTGTTTTTGTCGATGTAACGCATTCAACAGGACGTCGTGACTTACTTTTACCTTGCGCGAAAGCTGCGCTTGCCATCGGAGCAGACGGGGTCATGGCGGAAGTACATCCAGATCCTGCGGTTGCGTTATCTGATTCCGCACAACAAATGGATATTAATCAATTCAATGAGTTTATGGAAGAATTAAAATCATTCCAAAAACAATTTGTCAAAGCATAAGAAAAGCTGGTGATTGTTCACCAGCTTTTCTTATGAATTTATTTGTGAAAACGTTGCACTTAGGCAATCATTTATCGTATGATAATTTTACATAAAATTGCGATGTACGACAGTTTTCGATATATAGAGCGTAAAAAAGGAGTGTATGTGATGAATGTAACAATTTATGATGTAGCAAGAGAAGCAAACGTGTCGATGGCAACCGTTTCACGTGTTGTGAATGGGAACCCAAATGTAAAGCCTTCGACGCGCAAAAAAGTGTTGGAAGTGATTGAACGGCTTGGTTATCGTCCGAATGCGGTAGCGCGCGGATTAGCAAGTAAAAAAACGACAACAGTCGGCGTCATTATTCCGGATATTTCGAGCATCTTTTTTGCAGAAATGGCACGCGGAATTGAAGACATTGCAACAATGTACAAGTATAACATCATTTTAAGTAACTCGGATCAAAATAAGGAAAAAGAATTGCATTTATTAAACACGATGCTCGCTAAACAAGTTGATGGTATTTTATTTATGGGTGGCGACGTAACAGAAGAACATGTCGAGCAGTTTAAAAAGTCAGATGTACCGATCGTATTAGCTGCCACAATTGAAAAAAATAATATTATTCCGTCCGTCAACATTGACTACGAGCAAGCAGCGTATGATGCGGTACATATGTTAATCGAAAAAGGGCATAAACGCATTGCTTATGTAACAGGCCCTTTAAATGATCCAATTAACGGATTAAAAAAATTAGCTGGCTATCGTCGTGCCTTGGAAGAAGCGGGTATTGCTTATGATGATGCGCTTGTTGTTGAAGGGGATTACACATATGACTCTGGCATCGAAGCGTATGACAAGTTAGCCGAACTTGCACAGCGTCCAACAGCGATCTTTGTTGGAACAGATGAAATGGCTCTCGGGGTCATTCATGGTGCGCAAGATCGCGGCGTACGCATTCCTGATGAATTGGAAGTTGTCGGTTTTGATAATACACGTTTAGCCACCATGGTTCGTCCGAAGCTGACGACAGTTGTGCAACCGATGTACGATATTGGTGCGGTGGCGATGCGTTTATTAACGAAATATATGAATAAAGAACATGTCGACAATCACATCGTTGTGTTGCCGCATCGCATTGAATATCGCGATTCGACAAAATAGGCGGCGCAGCTAACTGTGCGTACGAACATAGAAAAGGGTGTTCGCTACTTTCGGAACACCCTTGTTATTTTGTTATAAGTTTAATCGTTGTTTATTACTTCGAATAGGATGAAGTGCTTTCATGACAGTTTGGGCATTTTTTTCTGTAATTTCAGCCTTTCTCGGAATAGGTGGGTATAAGTCTTCTGGATCGTCCCACTTGAGTGGTAAAGAAACGGGAGCATGCCGTTGCCAGCGGGCAATCCATTCCTTCGGTAAAGCTCCAGAAATATCGGATTGTTCTGTCATTTCAAGCCATAATAACGCCCATGCACGTGGAACAACGCGCCAAATGTCATACCCTCCTCCTCCGACCGCAATCCAACGGCCGTTGCAATATTGATGCGCGATTTGATGCGCGATTTTTGGAATTTCGCGATAAATACGCATCGTTGCACACAAATGTGTTAATGGATCATAATAATGTGCGTCCACTCCATTTTGAGTCAAGATGACGTCCGGACGGAAAAAGTCAGCAATTTCGATTAGCGCTTCTGTATATGCTGCTAACCACGACTCATCTTCTGTAAACGCATCAACGGGAATGTTGAAAGAGTAGCCATATCCTTTTCCTTGTCCTCGTTCATTCACATTTCCTGTTCCCGGAAATAAATAGCGTCCTGTTTCATGAATCGAAAATGTACATACATTCGGGTCATCGTAAAACGTCCATTGCACCCCGTCGCCATGGTGGGCATCTGTATCCACATATAAAACACGCACACCGTACTTTTCTTGCATATATTTAATGGCGACAGAGCTATCATTGTAGATGCAAAAACCTGATGCTTTGCCACGAAATCCATGATGGAGCCCTCCCCCCAAACTGAGCGCATGCTCAGCCTTGCCGGAAAGTACGTAATCAACTGCTGTTAATGTTCCGCCAACAAGAAGAGCGCTTGCTTCATGCATATTTGGAAAAATGGGTGTATCTTCTGTCCCTAATCCATAATTGAGGGCAACTTCTTCTGGCAGTTGTCCTCTTCCTGCTTTTTTTACTGCTTCAATGTAATCGGTATCATGAACAAGTGCTAACTCTTCGTCTGTTGCTAGACGTGGTGCTACAATTTGTGTATCATGAAGTGCACCGAGCGTTTGCAACAGGTCATACGTCAGTTTGACACGTAATTGATTAAATGGATGGCGATCATGGAATTTATACGTTTGAAACGCATCGGAATAAACGAATACGCTGTTTTTACTCATGATGAAACCCCCGGCAAGTTCGGCCATAAAACGTCGTATCCTTGTGCCTTTAAATCATGAATAATCGCCATCGGGTTCATCGTTTGAATACGAAAAACAAGTACTTTATACATTTCATTTTGATCAGGATAGATGAGAACACTTGAAATATTGATGTTACGTTTTTGGAAAACAGAAGCGACTTCGCTTAACATTCCTGCCCGATTCGGCACTTTAATTTCGATTTGCGATCCAGGTTGGTGAGCCCCTGTCAGTTGCACAAGTGTGTACAACAAATCGCTTTCTGTAATGATGCCGACAAGTTTATTTTCTTTGACAATGGGCATGCAGCTAATGCGGTGTTCGTAAAACAAAGCCGCGACCTCTTCGACAAAATCAAGTGGATGTCCTGTAATGACGTTTGTTTTCATAATGGTGCTTAACGGTTTTTGCAAATCTTCGAGATGTTCATTTGCATGGAAAATCGATGGACTTGCATCGCGCAAATCGCGATCCGTAACGATACCAACAACACGATATTCATCATCAACAATCGGTAAATGTCGAATATTTTTTTGCTTAACAATGTTTAGTGCGTCAGCGATTGTGTTTGACGGCTTTAGTGCAATGACATCCGTTTTCATCATTTGTTCGACAATCATTTCCCCATCCCCTTTGTTTTTAATACATGAAGCGGTTCATAAAGCGTAATTGGTCAAATTTTTGAATAGATTGCTGATCGACGCGTTTTCCGATTCGAGCCATTAAACAATTAGCTGGATGTGAACAAATTTCTGGATCGTCCGTTGCGTACCAGACGAGTCCACCTGCGTTCATCATTTTCTCCATTACTTTTCGATATTCCCACACGTTTAAACCCGTTCGTTTTAAATCCCAATGCCAATAGTATTCTGTTGTAATAATGATGTAATCTTCCATCGCATCATCCATCATAGCCACTTTCAATAAATTTTTCCCAACCCCGCAACCTCTAAAATCAGGGATGACTTCGATGGCCCCAAGTTCAATTAAGTTTTCCATTTTTCCTTGTGACCATCTTTCAAGTGGATCGGGATATAAAAACGTGACATAACCAACGATCGTATGACCGTGGCGGGCGATAATAATGCGTCCTTCTGGAAGGCCAGCAATTTCAATGAGCGCTTGATGTTGTTGATGCGGTTGCCGAAATGCTGTTAAGTCATGGTGAAATTCATAGCTAGCCAATGTTTTAGGAGAAATTGGTCCCTCAATAATTAACGTTCCTTTTGGCGTTTTTAATTGTTTTGCGTTATATGTTTTTCTATGTTCCATTGCCCCACCGCCTACTGAAATGATCTCATTTCAATTATACATAAAAAAATAAAAATTAAATCGTTTTCATAATAAACATAAATGAAAATTTTTTAAAAATTGAGAAATAATTTATGGTATAATATAATACGAGTGTAAAGACTTCAAACAAGGGGGAGTTTGGGATGATTAAAGTGGAAGCGCTACCAGTCATTCAAGGGGATTTTAACTTGAAAAACTATGAAGAAACGTATCAAACGTTTGACTGGTCCGAAGCAGAAAAACATTTTTCGTGGTATGAAACTGGGAAAGTGAACATGGCGTATGAAGCGATCGATCGCCATGCGGAAACGTTTCGAAAAAACAAAGTAGCTCTTTATTATCGTGATGCGACAAGAGAAGAAAAGTATACGTTTAAAGAAATGAAAGAGTTTTCAAATAAAGTAGCCAACGTATTAAAAGAAGTAGCTGATGTAGAAAAAGGTGATCGCATCTTCATTTTTATGCCTCGCTCGCCTGAACTGTACTTCTCTGTGCTTGGAGCAATTAAACTTGGGGCGATTGTTGGGCCGCTTTTTGAAGCGTTCATGGAAGGGGCTGTGCGTGACCGTTTAGAAGATAGCGAGGCAAAAGTGATTATTACAACGCCTGAACTTTTACCGCGCGTACCGGTAAATGAGTTGCCAACATTAAAATACGTATTTTTAGTTGGCGATGACATTAAAGAAGAAGGTCCATTTTTTGATTTGAAAAAACGAATGAACGCAGCAAGCAAACATTTTGATATTGAATGGGTCGGACGTGAAGATGGACTCATTTTACACTATACATCTGGATCAACAGGAAAACCAAAAGGTGTATTGCATGTGCATAACGCCATGATTCAACATTATCAAACAGCAAAATGGGTATTAGATTTAAAAGAAGACGATGTATATTGGTGCACAGCTGACCCAGGTTGGGTGACTGGAACATCATACGGCATTTTCGGTCCGTGGCTTTGCGGAGCTTCCAACGTCATTGTCGGTGGACGTTTTAATCCTGAAGCATGGTATAAAACGATTGAAGATTATGGTGTAACAGTATGGTATAGTGCACCGACAGCGTTCCGCATGCTAATGGGTGCTGGGGACGAGCTTGTGAAAAAATTTGATTTACGTTCACTTCGCCATATTTTAAGTGTCGGTGAACCGCTCAATCCAGAAGTCGTGCGCTGGGGAATGAAAGTATTTAATCGTCGCATTCACGATACATGGTGGATGACAGAAACAGGAGCACAACTCATTTGCAACTATCCGTGTATGGAAATTAAACCAGGATCAATGGGGAAACCAATTCCAGGAGTCAAAGCAGCGATCGTTGACGATCAAGGAAATGAGTTGCCGCCATATCGCATGGGGAATTTAGCGATTAAAAAAGGTTGGCCATCGATGATGCGCGCAATTTGGAATAATCCACAAAAATACGAATCGTACTTTTTACCGGGGGATTGGTACGTTTCTGGAGACTCGGCATATATGGATGAGGATGGATATTTCTGGTTCCAAGGGCGGATTGATGATGTCATTATGACAGCTGGAGAGCGCGTTGGCCCGTTTGAAGTAGAAAGTAAACTCGTTGAACATCCAGCCGTAGCTGAAGCGGGTGTCATCGGAAAGCCAGATCCGGTGCGCGGCGAAATTATTAAAGCATTTGTCGCTTTACGTGAAGGGTATGAGCCGTCTGAAGAGCTAAAAGAAGACATTCGCAACTTCGTGAAAAAAGGTTTAGCTGCGCATGCAGCGCCACGCGAAATCGAGTTTCGTGACAAACTTCCAAAAACGAGAAGCGGAAAAATTATGCGCCGCGTCTTGAAAGCTTGGGAGCTAAACTTACCGACAGGTGACTTATCAACAATGGAAGATTAAAAAAATCGGGCATGACCCGATTTTTTTAGTTTGTTGATGACTGTTCTTCTGCTGGTATTTCTATCGGTTGTTCATCGGTTGATTGCTCAGGTAGTGTCGCAGGTAACATGCGAACGATATTTGACGGATTCGATTCCAATCCAGCAATATCAACAGCGGTAACATAATATATCCCTTGTTTTAATGGTACGCTTTTTTGTTCCCCTTTACGTATCGTGGTAATGATTTGAAATGAAGCGGTTTCAGCTGCCGCATAATATACGCGATAACCGATCACATCTTGTTCATGATGTTCGCCCCAGACGAGCGTTGCTCCTTTTTGTTGCACTGCAAGCGGATCTGGTTTTTTACCGTTTTCTTGAAGTGTTTTTGCTACAAATACATGTTTCCACTTGTCGTTTCGAGGAAGCAGTTGGCTCATATCTTTTATATGTTGAATTCCCCATTGTTCAAGCAATGAACCGTCAATCATTACGCCTTCCTTTGTAAATTCCCTCGGTGTTGATGGAAGCGCAACGTATCGTTCTCCGTTTAATTCGACGAAAGCCCCGCTCACTAAATACTGATCTTCTTGTTTCGGTACGAAGGCGGTATTGAATAAATCACTTTCTATAAGTCCGAACCGTTTGCACGTTTTTGACGGAAGTAATCCGGAAATGACACAATATGAACGTTGTACAATGCCACCTGGCATGTGAAATCGCTCTTGTGGCGCAATCAGCTCTGGACGAATGTCGTATGCCCCGTTTATTAATTGCGCCCATAGTAGTAAGTTTCTTTGGGAATATGATAGTCCTTTATAACTTTTTTCGAGTGGCTTTGGTGTATCATATCCCATCCATATACCGAATGTAACATTCGGGTTTGTTGCTACGAACCAAGCATCTTTCGTATTTTGGCTCGTTCCAGTTTTTCCTGCCCAGTCAGCTGAAAACTTTAGCTTACCGTTCAAAAAGGCGGCCGTGCCTGAGCGGATGACATCGCGCATCATATCAATTGTTAAGTAAGCTGTCTGTGGCGAAAATACTTCGACTTGTTTTGGTTCATGTTCATATATGACTTTGCCGTTTTTATCGACAATTTTTTCAATTAAATAGGCGTCAACAAACTTTCCTCCGTTTGCAAACGTAGCATATGCATTTACATTTTCCTCAATCGTTACACCTTTTGTTAATCCGCCAAGCGCAAGCGATAAGTTGTGTCCATCTCCTGTTGTTAAACTTGTAAAGCCCATTTTTTCCAAATATGAGATTGGTCGTTGGTCGATGATGCGCGCATATGTCCGAATAGCAGGAATGTTATACGATTTTTTCAGCGCATGACGTACGGATGTTAAGCCATGCGTTTTTCCATCCGCGTTTTTCGGTCGGTACGGACCTTGTTTCGTTGGGATTTCCAACGCGACATCTGGAATAACGGACCCCGGCTGAACGATCCCCATTTCCATTGCTGGTGCATAAACAAGAAGCGGCTTCATCGTTGATCCGTTTGAGCGATATGCTTGTGTAGCGTGATTTAGCTGCTCGCGTTTATAATCTCTTCCTCCAACAAAGCTAATGATGCGTCCCGTTTTGTTTTCGATGAGCATCGCACCGACTTCTACCGGTTGACGTACGGAAACGATTTGTCCTGTTTTTTCGTCTTTTTTTCGTACGAGTGTATCGCTTCCGAAGTAAGGATATTTTTCTACGATTGCTTGCATGCGCTCATATATATCTTTGTCGATCGTTGTGTAAATCGTGTAACCGTTTTGTCGTAATTGTTTTTCAGCCTTTTCCGCATATTCCCTATATAGTTGATCGTTCAAACGCACATCTTGCCGTTCATAGCCATCTTTTTTAGCTAGTAAATCAATGAAAATGTCTTTTGCACGACGCTCAATTTCAAACGTTAACCACGGGTATTTCTCTATTGGAGAAGGTAAGGAAGAAACAAAATCTTTCGTAATGTCGTATGCAATCGCTTCCTCATACTGCTCTTTTGAAATATACCCTGCTTTTTTCATGCGCGATAATACAGTTTTCATCCGATTTAACGCTGGGGATAAATCGTTTTTCAACTCCCCTTTGCTTGTAAACGGCGTATAGCGAAACGGACTTTGTGGCAATCCTGCTAAAAATGCAGCTTGCGGCAATGTTAATTCTTTTGCATCAACACCGAAAACGCCTTTTGCGGCAGCTTGAACGCCAGCAATATTTCGTCCAGATGCGTTTCTACCGAAAGGTACGACGTTCATGTATGCCTCTAAAATTTCATCTTTTGAAAAAAATTTCTCAAGCCGTAAAGCAAGTAATACTTCTTTTGCTTTTCGTTCAAATGACACTTCATTTGTTAAAATTTGGTTTTTAACAAGCTGTTGTGTTAATGTACTCCCACCGCTACGTGTTGAGGAGTTTGTTGCTTCTTGAAAAATGGCACGTATAATTGCTTTTGGTACAACCCCTTTATGCTCATAAAAATGTTCATCCTCCGTCGCGATAATCGCTTGAATGAAATAAGGGGAAACTTCTGAAAGTTTAATTTCGTCTCGCTCTAAATCGGATCGAAAATAACCAAGATATTGATGATTAGCAAAATAAATATGTGTCGTTTCTTCGTAGTTATAAATATCTTTTTTCATTTCTTTGTAAGGAATCGGTTCGGCATCTTTCACAAGCGAAGCGAAATACCCGGCCCCGACACCAAAGGCAAAACTGAACGCACATAAGCTAGCAATGAATATAATTAAACATACGTTCCAAATGACTTCATATGTAATTGTGAAATGGCGCCATAGCTTTTGCCAAGAAAATCTGACTTGTTTTTCAGACATAGTGACCTCCCATCCGTATTGTATTTTCATTATTATATCATAATTTGTCTTTTCATATCGGTAAATGTCTAAATTTGTTTCAATATCTTGACAACGATGAATGTTTTATGATAAAAGAGGATATACCGACATGTAAATAATTGAGCGATGATCGGAATGAGTAGTGCTTATCTCCCTGCGACCAGAGAGCTAGTGGTTGGTGCGAACTAGCGCATAGATGAGCATGAATTACCTCCGGGAGCATCTTTTGCGAACGGCGTGTGCCAAGTAGCAAAAGACGGTGTCGACCGTTATGGCAATGAAGTGAGAGAACATAGGTGTTCTCTAAGTAGGGTGGTACCGCGATATAAACTCGTCCCTTCATGTGAAGGACGAGTTTTTTTGTTGTGACTATAGACTAGAAAGGGTGATTGCAATGGATTTGCTCCAAGATTTACAATTTCGCGGTTTAATTAATCAAATGACGGATGAAGAAGGTCTGAAAGCATTGCTATCAGAAGAGCAAGTAAAAGTATATTGCGGTTTTGATCCGACGGCGGATAGTTTGCACATCGGTCACTTGCTTCCGATCTTAATGTTGCGTCGCTTTCAACAGGCGGGACACCAACCGATTGCGCTCGTCGGTGGAGCGACGGGGCTCATTGGGGATCCGAGTGGGAAAAAAGCGGAGCGAAAGTTGAATGAAAAAGAGACAGTTGCTCATTACAGTGAACGAATTAAACAGCAGTTAAGTCGTTTTTTAGATTTTGAAAAAGAAAATAACCGAGCGATTATTGCGAATAACTACGAGTGGATCGGATCGCTTGATGTCATTACGTTTTTACGTGATGTGGGGAAAAATTTTGGAATTAACTACATGCTTGCAAAGGAATCTGTACAGTCTCGATTAGAAACAGGAATTTCGTTTACAGAATTTAGCTATATGATTTTGCAAGCATACGATTTCTTAAAGTTATATGAAATGTATGGTTGTAAATTGCAAGTTGGTGGAAGTGACCAATGGGGGAATATTACAGCAGGGTTAGAGCTCATCCGAAAAACAGAAGAAGATGCCAAAGTATTTGGACTAACTGTCCCACTCGTAACGAAAGCGGATGGAACGAAGTTTGGGAAAACGGAAGGTGGAGCAGTATGGCTTGATGCTGATAAAACATCTCCATATGAATTTTACCAATTTTGGATTAATACAGATGACCGTGATGTCGTAAAATATTTGAAATACTTCACGTTTTTATCACATGAAGAAATTATCGAATTGGAAAAGCAAACAGCTGAAGCGCCAGAAAAACGGGCAGCGCAAAAAGCGCTAGCTGCTGAGATGACGCGCCTCGTTCATGGGGAAGAAGCGTTGCAGCAGGCGATCAACATTTCTGAAGCGCTCTTTAGCGGAGATGTAGCCAAACTAACAGCGGATGAAATTGAACAAGGGTTTAAAGATGTGCCATCGTACGTCTGCGATGAAAAAGAGATGGCGCTTGTTGATTTACTTGTAGCAAGTGGTATTTGCCCATCGAAGCGTCAAGCTCGTGAGGATGTCACAAACGGAGCGATTTATATCAATGGTGAGCGTGTGCAAGATGTGAATAAAATGATGACAGAAGAAGACCGTATGGAAGGACGTTTTACCATCATTCGTCGTGGTAAGAAAAAGTATTACTTAATTCGTTATGCATAAAAAATCCTCTCTGCCGAAGCAGAGAGGATTTTTTCATTAACGAGAGTAGAACTCAACGATTAATGCTTCGTTAATTTCCGCAGGCAACTCAGAGCGTTCAGGTAAACGAGTGTAAGTACCTTCTAATTTGTCTGCGTCAAGTGTTAAATAGTCAGGTACGAAGTTGTTCACTTCAAGCGCTTCTTTAATGATTTGAAGGTTGCGAGACTTTTCGCGAACAGAAATCGTTTGGCCTGGCTTTACACGGTAAGAAGGAATGTCAACGCGGCTGCCATCAACTAAAATGTGACCGTGGTTAACTAACTGACGAGCTTGACGGCGAGTGCGTGCGAAACCTAAACGGTAAACAAGGTTGTCTAAGCGAGACTCAAGTAAGATCATGAAGTTTTCACCGTGTTTACCAGCCATTTTACCTGCTTCTTCGAACGTTTTACGGAATTGACGTTCGTTTACACCGTACATATGGCGAAGTTTTTGCTTCTCTTGAAGCTGAATGCCATATTCAGATAGTTTTTTGCGTTGTCCTGGACCATGTTGACCTGGTGGGTAAGGACGTTTTTGTAACTCTTTACCTGTACCGCTTAACGAAATGCCAAGGCGGCGAGAAATTTTCCATGTTGGACCTGTATAACGAGCCATAAATGCTCCTCCTTTGTTTTTATTTTTGGTAAAATAAAAACAGTCGTGCCTCACTATTTATCGCCATTTTGTTTTCATGTATCCTCGCCCTAGCAGCTGAGAGTTACACGATACAACCTCCAATTAGAGACGCACGTCTCTAAGGGGAACAAAATGGACATACAAATGTGAGCACAAAGGCTGCAATATTTTACACAAAGGCTATTATAGTTTTTTTTTGCGTCTGAGTCAATCATTTTTGTATGGTCTTTGTAATAAGGATTATGGTATGATATAATTAATAGGTCTTAAGTTTTAGGGATATTGCAGAAACTCTCATTTTTTTATTTATATGGTTTGTACATATAAAGAGAGGAAGTATGTGCGGGTGAGTGAAAAAAATGGACGTTCAAGAGCGCGATCAATACGCAATATTTAAACAAAAGTTTTTTGATTGGTTTTTAAGTGAAGAAGATTTTACCGATTTACCTCGCATCATTCAAGCGCTCATCACCTTATTGCAAAAAGAGTTTCATTTGTTAGATGTCACCTTTTACGTACTTAACCCGTTTAAACATGCTTTTGAGCCTGAAGTGACGACTGACTGTATGATTAAGCAGCGCCGGGAACATGCCTCGATTCCATTTGATAGTCATCTAAAAGAACAGTTTGACGACGTTATGATTATTGATGACGGAAGCGAGATTAAAACGGTGCAGTTCGGGGTGTATTTTTCAGAAGATTCATGCAGTCTCGTTCGTTTTCGCATACATGAGCGGGATATGCTACCAACATCGTCTATTAAACAAATGAAACACGATTTTTTAAAAGTGTTTGCCCGTATTCGTAAAGTATCTGAAGTATTGAGTGAGGAAAAAAGATATGAACAGTTGCATCGAGCGACAACAAAAATTCATGCCTCGATGAATATTGGTGATGTGCTTGAAGAAATTGTGAAAACGTTAAAGGACGTGTATCCGGCGTTTACGTGCCATCTATTTTTATCACACGATAGTACAACAGATCGTGATTTGCCGATTAAATTGCTCACATTTGAAAATGAAGATGAGCATATGGGAGCAATGCAGGCGTACGTGACGGGGCAAATTCAGCTCCACGATTCGCTTGTCCATAAAAAGTCTGTCATTTATGCTCCGATTAAAGGGGCGCAAGGGATTTATGGCGTCATCGAAATGATTGCTCCGACAGTTATGGAACTTCCAGAGCGAGAGATGCGTTTTATTTCCTTGCTGGCAAATACAGCTGGTAGCGCCTTAGAAAATGCAAAATTGTACGAACAGTCGAAACGATTAATTGCTGACTTACAACTCATTAATGAAACGATTCACCACTTGAACACAAATTTACGTTTCCAAGACGCCTTGCAGTTTATGATCGAAAAAATCAAAACATCGTTTGATGCGGAAGAAGTCGGTTTTATTATTTTACAAGAAAAAGAGCGAAAAGTGCTTCCGGGTAGTACATCTTTTTTCCAATCGCGTGAAGCAAAAGCATATGTAGATTTCGTTTTTCATCGTATTCAACATCCACGTGATACGTTATTTTTAGGTGATGTGAAAATCCGTAGCAATGATACGAAACGTTTTCGCTCGCTTATGGCTGTGCCGATGATGCGTGGTATGATGAAAGGTGTAGCAATTGTATTGCATCAAGAGGCGTATCATTTTTCGTTTGATATGTTTAAATTGTTGCAGTCGCTTATTCATCACTCGACGTTGGCGTTTACAAACGCGGCGTTGCGTGAAGAACTCGAACGGATGGTCATTACCGATCGGTTAACGAATTTATACGCACGTCATTACTTAGACGAACGCATCCAACGTTCGATGGAAGAGGACGGATTAGGTACGTTTATTTTAATAGACATTGATAATTTCAAAAAAGTAAACGACACGTACGGACATCAAGTAGGTGATGAAATCATTATTCAAGTGGCAAACATTATTAAAGCAAACATTCGCCAAAACGATATTGGAGCTCGATGGGGTGGAGAGGAACTTGCTATTTATTTACCGAAAGTGTCCATTCATGCGGGTGTATCGATCGCCAATCGTTTAGTACAAAAAGTTCGTGAACTAACGAATCCACCTGTGACCATTTCTTGTGGCGTGTCGTATTGGAAGAAAAATCGTGTTGACTCTGTGAAAGAGCTATTTAATCGTGCGGATGAAGCGCTGTATACAGCGAAACGGGCGGGAAAGAACCGAGTTGTTGTGCAAGAATATTAAAAGAGGCCAATTCATCGGCCTCTTTCTTATATGTTGAGATGCTGAACAAGCGTTTCAACAAAACGTTGTAAATATTGTTCATCTATTTCATCAAAGCGATTTTTGATCGGGCTGTCAATATCGAGCACACCGATGACAACACCGTTTTTCATCATTGGGACGACAATCTCAGATTGAGATGCCGCATCGCATGCGATGTGACCCGGGAAGGTGTGAACATCGGCAACACGTACTGTTCGTTTTTCAATAGCAGCCGTTCCACATACCCCTTTGCCGAACGGAATGCGCACGCAAGCCGGTAACCCTTGAAACGGCCCGAGAACGAGTTCGTTTCCTTCGGCTATATAAAAACCGACCCAATTAATATCGTGCAAAAAATAATTCAATAAAGCTGCAGCATTTGCTAAGTTAGCAATCACATTTTTTTCATCTGAAATTAAAGCTTGTAACTGTTCGATGACAAGCGCGTAATTTTCTTCTTTCGTCCCTGTGTATGCTTGTGTATGAAACATGTTTTTCACTCCTTATACATCAACATATGTTCAATCCCTTGATGAAGTCCAGCGACTGAATGGGCATCCGAGCCGTAAACGAGCGGAACGCCGAGCTCCAATGCTTTTTTGACGACCCAATGGGGTGGATAAGGCTCTAGACAAAGTGGTTTTACTGCGCCAGCCCCGTTATAATCAAGCTCTAATTGGCGGGATTTCATTTCTTTTAAAATACGTGCGATGATGTTAGATGCATCATATTCACACGGGTATGCCCGATGAAACTTTCGAACGAGCGTGATGTGACCGATCCGTTTTGGTTTGTACGGTCCTAAGTCCGCAACAACGGACGCTAACACGGCGTTATAATATGCGTCGTACACTTGTTCAACGGAACCGAGCGAGGCGACGATTTCACCAAACATCTCCTCGCTGTAATCAACACACATATAGCCGTTGCCGACAGCTAAAAAATGAACAGATAAAATGCTATCGTCCAATTGTGGGCCAACTTCATTTAAAAATGCTGTCGTTTCTCGTTCATAACCGACGATGAAATCAACTTCGAGCCCGATGCGAATACGAATATGTCTTTCGTACTGTTTTTTTAATGATTGTAAAATGGATACGTACGACGCTAGTTGCTCTTCTTTCATTGCACTATCTTGGTAAGGGGTTGGGTCTATAAATCCTTTTGGAAGCGGTGCGTGCTCGGTGAATGAAATGTCTGTATAGCCGAGCGAAATAGCCTTTTCAATATATTCATGTAGCGCATCTTTGCTTCCGTGGGGACAGAAAGGTGTATGAATATGTCCATCGCGCACGTTTTTCCCCCCTTTTTGCATGCACAGTTCGACAAAAATCACGTTTTTTAGGAAAAAAATTAAAATTTTTGCTCAAAAAATGTTGCTAACATGGTATCATAAAATCATTGAAAAGAAAATGCCTTCTCCATAAAAAAAAGAAAGATTGACAACAAGGAGGCCCATTATGGAATTTGTAGCGATTAGTGCGCTCCTCGTCATCGGAGGACTTACATATACATATGTGCATCGAAAACGTTTATATAAACAAATTGACGAATTAGAACAATGGAAAATTTCCTTGATGAATCGACCTGTGCCAGAGGAACTGTCTAAAATTAAGTCGTTAAATATGATGGGGGAAACAGAGCAGCTGTTTGAAAAATGGCGAAATGAGTGGGACGATATTGTTGCTGTTCAGCTTCCGAATATAGAGGAAAAGTTGTTCGACATTGAGGAAGCGGTTGTCAAATACCGATTTATGAAAGCAAAAGAGGCGTTACGTCAAACGGAGCAACAACTACGAGAAATTGAAGGGAACATTCAACGTATTTTATTAGAGCTGCAAGAATTAGTCGGAAGCGAAGAGAAAAATCGAGAAGAAATTGAGCAACTGAAGGAAAAGTATCGTCAAGTAAAAAAAGCGATGCTTACTCAACGTCATGCATTTGGTTGCACAGAAGTTGCGCTTGAGGAGCGATTAAATGCTCTTCAAAACCAATTCCAGACATTTGAACAGTTAACAACGGAAGGGAATTATTTGGCTGCTCGCGAAGTCGTAGTGGTTATTCAAAACGAGCTACATGAATTGAACCGTTTTATTGAACAAATTCCGCTTTTATTAAGCGACGCACAAATTGAAATCCCTGCGCAACTCGACAACATTGTCGAGGGATATCGTGAACTGTTAGAAAAAGGGTATGTGCTTGACCATCTTCCGGTTGATAAAGAGGTTGAAGAGGTTCGAGGAAAAGTGTCTCAAGTGGTTGCATTATTAGAAGAGCTTAAAGTCGATGAAGCAGAAGCGCTCCTTCGTGAAACACAAGAAGATGTCGATACGTTGTACGACTTATTAGAAAAAGAAGTGTATGCTGAACGGTTCGTTCATGATGAAACAGAAAAGATCGAACAAACGCTTTACGATTTGGAAGAAGAAACGAAAGAAACGCGTGATGAAACATTATTTGTGCAACAAAGCTATCATTTATCGCAAAGCGACTTAGATAAATATCGACAAATCGAGAAGCAAGTACAACAACTAATGAAACGTTTTATGCTCATCCAAACGAAAATGGCCGAGGAGCGTTTAGCTTACTCGCTTATTCGTGAAGAGCTTGAAGAAATTTTAGCGCAAATTGCTACAGTAAAAGAGAAGCATGCCCAGTTTCGCGAGCATTTATATGCGTTACGCAAAGACGAATTAGCAGCGCGCGAGAAGCTGTCGGAAATGAAAAAACAGTTATCGGAAGCGATTCGACTTGTGAAAAAAAGCAAGCTCCCAGGTTTGCCAGAGTCTTATATGTTACAAGTGAGTGAAGCGCGCGAAAGCTTAACACGCGTTTCCCTTACGCTAGATGGAAAACCATTGAATATGGAGGCGGTTCATCAAGCGTTAGATGAGGCGATCGTTTTTGTGCAAAACGTGTATGATCAAACAAAAGAAATGATTGAACAAGCCCAATTAGCAGAAAGAGTTATACAGTATGGCAACCGCTATCGTCGACGTTTTCAGGTGGTAAAAGAAGGATTAGAAGAAGCGGAACAACTGTTTCGAAGATACGAATACGAACTGGCATTACAAAAAGCAATCGCTGTGGTCGAACAAGTCGAAGAAGGGGCATTTGAACGTATTCGAGAGTGGCTAAAAGAAAACGAGTGAAAGGATGTCCTTTCACTCGTCTTTTAACTTACTTTTCTTTCGGTACGTGTGACACGATTTGTTTTGTTTAGTAATAAACCGATGACCCCGCCAATGAGTGCTGGTGTAAGCCAGCCGATCCCTTGTTCAAAGAGCGGCAATGTTTTTTCGTATACATGTAAGATGGACGATACATCAAATCCTGCTGCCTTCAGTCCATCAACGATGCTGACGAGAAGCGTACCAGCGAGCGCCCCGATGTAAACGGTTTGTTTTCCCCTGAAATAGTCATGGAGAAACGATAGGGCGACGAGGGTAATGGCTAATGGATAAATAATAATAAGCACAGGAACGGATAACGAAATGAGTTTCGTTAAACCGACATTTGCGGTGAATGCGCTAAAGCAGCTCATAACAATGGCGAGCATTCGATAGGAAAGCTTTGGCGAAATTTTCGAAAAATAACTTGCGCAAGAAGATAATAAACCAACTGATGTCGTTAAGCACGCAAGCATAATGATGATCGATAAAATGATTGTACCCGCTTGACCGAATAAATAGGTCGCGGTTTGACTAATGATTTCGCCGCCGTTATTGCGATAACCGATCGCTTGTACGCTGGATGCTCCAATAAAAGCGAGCGATACATACACGAGCGTTAATCCAGAAGCAGCCACGAACCCGGCCTGAATACAAAGCTTCGTTAATTGTTTTTTATTTGTAATTCCTTTTTGTTGAATGGCTTGAATGACGATGATACCAAAAACGAGTGCCGCGATGGCATCCATCGTTAAGTACCCGTCAACAAACCCTTTAAAAAACGGGGCGTCTGTATATGCATCCGTTGGCGGTTGAATGTCTCCCATAGGCGTCCATATGCTTTTGACAAAAAATAAAGCAAGACCGATGAGTAAAAGAGGTGTTAACAACTTGCCAATTCGGTCAACTAATTTCGAAGGGTTTAACGCTAACCAAAGGGATATGCTAAAATAAACAACAGTATACACCGCTAACATGACGGATCGATCGACCGTTTCAGGTAAAAATGGTGTTACCCCAATTTCAAATGATACCGTACCTGTTCGTGGAATACCAAAAAACGGACCGATCGCTAAATACATAACGATCGTAAAGATGACACCAAATACTGGATGTGCTCGGCTAGCTAATTGTTGCAAGTCGTTCCCTGTTCTTGCAATCGCGATTATTGCTAAAACTGGCAATCCGACACCGGTAATTAAAAAACCTACGATGGCAAGCCACATGTTTTCCCCTGCTGCTTGCCCGAGAGCTGGAGGGAAAATCATGTTACCAGCGCCAAAAAATAAAGCAAATAACATAAAACCGACAGCTATTAAATCTTTTTTCGACATGCTGATCCTCCTTTGTTGTCTCCGTACCAGCATATATACTACCATACAAAATAAAAATTTTGTCGTTTTTATAAAAAGTTTCAATCTTTAAAATATTCTTTGATTATTTCTTTTTTGCATAAGGATGTGATAATATAAGAAGGCTGTTTGTATACGAACGTAATGGAGGTTTGGGCGATGATATATTTAGATAATAGCGCCACAACAAAACCGTTTCCAGAAGTGCTACAATCTTTTTTAAAAGTCGCGAGCGATTATTTTGGCAATCCGTCTTCGCTACACGGACTAGGTATGCAAGCCGAGCGACTGCTCACGCAAGCGAGAGAACAAATCGCACGTTTGCTCGAGGTGAAGCCGACCGAAGTGATTTTTACATCAGGTGGGACGGAAGGAAACAATTTAGCCATTAAAGGTGCGGCTTGGCAACATCAGCAGCGCGGCCGCCATATCATTACAACGGCGATTGAACATCCATCTGTAACAGAAGCGTGCAAACAGCTTGAACAACTCGGGTTTCAAGTTACATATGTACCTGTTGATGAACGTGGGATTGTCTCGCCGTTGCACATTGAACAAGCGTTGCGTGATGATACAATTCTCGTTTCCGTTATGCATGTAAATAACGAAGTCGGCTCTATCCAACCAATTGAAGAAATTGGCATGTTGTTAAAAAAATATCCGAAAGTGCTATTTCATGTTGATGGGGTGCAAGGTGCGGCGAAAGTACCACTTCATTTGAAACAGGCAAACGTTGATTTATATTCGGTATCGGCGCATAAATTTCACGGTCTAAAAGGAGCAGGAGTTTTGTACGTTCGCGAAGGTGTGCGCCTTTCTCCGCTTTTATCGGGAGGGGCACAAGAAATGCAATTGCGCTCAGGAACAGAAAATGTCGCTGCTATTGTTGCGATGGCGAAAGCGTTACGATTATCGGTGGAAAAGTATCATGAGGCATATGATCGACTTGAGAAAATGAAACGAGCGCTCATCGAACGCTTACAAACGATTGAAGGTATTCGTGTTCACACGCCATTTGAACAATCAGCTCCACATATTATTCATTTTTCACTAGAAGGAATTAAATCAGAGGCGTTTGTTCATGAATTAGAAAAGCAACATATATACGTATCGACAACATCAGCTTGTTCATCCCGTAAAAAAGCGCCAAGTAAAACATTGTTAGCGATGGGAATCGAAAAAACGCGGGCGGAGCGTTCGATTCGCATAAGTTTATCATACGAACAACAAATGGAGCATGTCCCAATCATTATTGAAGCCATTGAGCAAGCATATGAACGATTAAAAATAGTAGTGAGGGGAACGAAATGACGTATGATCATATTGTAATTCGTTACGGTGAAATGTCGACAAAAGGAAAAAATCGTTTACAATTTGTACGATGTTTAAAACGAAATATAGCAAAAAAATTGAAACATTTTCCGAACCTTCAAATTGAAGCGTTGCGCGATCGGATGTACATTCGACTACATCATACACCACCGCAACCTGTCATCGAAAAATTGCAAGAAGTGTTCGGTATTCAATCGTTAAGTTTGGCATTAAAGACAGAGAACGACTTGCAAAAAATAAAAGAAGCAACATTATTTTTCGTGAAACAATTTCCATACGAAGGGAAAACATTCAAAATATCAGCAAGAAGAGCAGATAAACAATTTCCAGTTACAACAAATGAATTAAACTATGAGCTGGGCAGTTATGTGTTGAAAAACACAACGGGCTTAACGGTTGATGTCCATCATCCAGACATAGATGTTCGCGTAGAAGTGCGGAAAGAAGGAACGTATATTACTGCATACGATGTACCAGGAGTGGGTGGTTTACCTGTTGGAACGAGTGGAAAAGCGATGTTGATGCTTTCAGGCGGAATCGACAGCCCTGTAGCTGGATACTTAGCAATGAAGCGCGGCTTGCAAATTGAGGCTGTTCACTTTTTTAGCCCCCCATTCACAAGTGAGCGAGCGAAGCAAAAAGTGATCGACTTAGCGCAGCGTTTAACGGAATTTGGTGGTACGATTCGTCTTCATATTGTACCGTTTACAGAGTTGCAACAAGCCATTTATAAACAAGTGCCGGAAAATTATTCGTTGATCGCTACGCGGCGTGCGATGTTGCGCATTACAGATGAAATTCGTAAAAAACAAAACGGACTGGCGATCGTGACAGGAGAAAGTTTAGGACAAGTTGCTAGTCAAACACTTGAAAGTATGGTTGTTGTCAACGATGTGACAACGACACCGATTCTTCGTCCGCTTATTTCGATGGATAAAACGGAAATTATTGCGATTGCTGAGCGAATTGGTACACATCATATTTCGATTCGACCGTATGAAGATTGCTGTACAATTTTTACGCCAAAAGCACCAAAAACGAAGCCGAAAAAAGAGAAGGTAATCCAATATGAACAATTTTTACCTTTAGATGAGATGATTGCTGAAACAGTTGCTCGCGTCGAAACGATTACATTGAAACCAGATCAACCATTGGACGAGCTATTTTAACGAGGAGATGCATAGAGTCCATTTGTTTTGCACAACCTATCGTTACAAGGGGGTGAAGACAAATGGCAAATCGAAATCGATTGCTCGTCCCTGGTGTGCAACAAGCGATTGACCAAATGAAATATGAAATCGCTCAAGAGTTTGGCGTGCAGTTAGGCCCAGATACAACTGCGCGAGCAAACGGTTCTGTGGGTGGCGAGATTACGAAACGCCTCGTGAAAATGGCAGAACAACAATTAGGTAGTCAAAAATAAATGTTAGGTGAAAAAACTCGGTAGTTCATCCTACCGAGTTTTTTATTTTTTAAAAATTTTTAGAAAAATTATACAAAATTATTCGATTTTTTTGTATAATTTTTTTGTATCATACGGTAAGGGGGAGAGGAAAATGAATTTAATTGCACCAGAAAAGTACAATTTAACAAGCGAGTTTGAAAAGTATGCGGACGATCCAAACCGAATGGCGTTGAAATGGGAGAGTCAACAACCCAATGACTAAAGTCATGGGCTTGTAAGCCCCATGTTGACCAGACCAAGGCTTGAAACAGAGCCTACGTTATAGATGTCATGACACGTTCGGGTGCTTCTCCAGCCCGTTCCTCTGTCGTGCAAGGTTAAACAAGCGTGGTGGGTAGCGCTAGTGTCTTGCACATAACAAGCATCTATAACATGGTCGAGGAGAATATGACCTGCTTTATGCAGAGGAAAGGGGAGGACTCTATGGTTTTTGTGTTAGACACAAACAAACGTCCGCTT
>NZ_SDLG01000099.1:0-365 GCF_013096965.1 Anoxybacillus sp. CHMUD | reverse complement strand
CGGGAGCCAGCCGCCGAAGGTGGGGCAAATGATTGGGGTGAAGTCGTAACAAGGTAGCCGTATCGGAAGGTGCGGCTGGATCACCTCCTTTCTAAGGATAAATACGAAAAGCGAAGAACGGTTCTTGACGTAGTCAAGAAAACATCCGACGGAAGCGCAAGCTTTCGACAAGACGTGCGTGCACGTCGACGGAGAAAGCAGACGCGGAGGAGGATGTTAGTTCGTAGCTAGACATAAAGAAAAGCGAAGAACGGTTCTTGGTTCGAAGCTAGACATAACGTAATAACAACGCTTTTTCGCTTCGTTTAGTTTTGAGGGAATATCCCTCGTTATTTTCGCTGATTGTTCCTTGAAAACTAGATAAC
>NZ_SDLG01000098.1:0-382 GCF_013096965.1 Anoxybacillus sp. CHMUD | reverse complement strand
CATAAAACCCCTTTTCAAGTTGATTAAATACATTGTAATGTATAAACTGATATTTAAAAAGGTACAAAATAAGACAAATTTAGGAGGTCAGTTATAAAATTGAAAAACACTTTATACCATCAACTTTATGAAAAATTAAAAAAACAAATAATTGAAGGTCAATTTAAAGAAGGTGATAAATTTTATTCTAAAAGACAATTAAGCAAACATTTATCTATCAGCCAAACAACCGTAGAACATGCATATCAACTTCTATTAGATGAAGGTTACATTTATTCAAGACCTCGCTCTGGATATTTTGTGTCCGAAATTGAATCTTTAACAATTTTAAACAATCAACCTATCCCTTCTCTTTTTGATGATGATTCATATAAACCAAAAG
>NZ_SDLG01000097.1:0-387 GCF_013096965.1 Anoxybacillus sp. CHMUD | reverse complement strand
TTATACTTATGCACGGCACGGATGATTGTGTATACCGATTTCTCAGTTGGTAACGGAATTGGTCCAGAAACATCTGCACCAGAACGTTTCGCTGTTTCTACAATCTTCTCTGCTGATTGATCAATCACGCGGTGATCATAAGCTTTTAATCTGATTCTGATTTTTTGTTTTGCCATAATTTTCCCTCCTTATTCGTCTACATTTAGTGATAGACTTCTCCACGAAAACTATCTTACACAGCGCCATGGCAAAGCGGCCGGGTCTGTCAGTAACCTTTCGCTTCATCGCTTTTCTTAAAGTCCAACGTTAGTTATATTACACGAAAAACATCGATAAATCAAGGCTTTTCACATAATTTTTCTATCTGTCTAACACATACTTTTATAT
>NZ_SDLG01000096.1:0-391 GCF_013096965.1 Anoxybacillus sp. CHMUD | reverse complement strand
CGGCCGTCTGTCGCCGCGTCTGCTGATGATGATCGGCGGTGCCTCGCTGGTGGCCGTCATTGCCGCCGCGATGCTGTGGAGCCGGGCGCCGGACTATCGCGTCCTGTACAGCAATGTGTCCGACAGCGACTGCGGGGCGATCATCGCTGCGCTGCAACAGATGAACGTGCCGTACCGCTTCGCCGAAGGCGGCACCGCCATCATGGTGCCCGAGGCGAGCGTGCATGAAGCCCGTCTGAAGCTGGCTTCGCAAGGGCTGCCCAAGGGCGGCCAGGCCGGCTTCTAGCTGATTGAGAACCAGAAATTCGGTACCAGCCAGTTCACCGAGCAAGTCAATTACCAGCGCGCCCTGGAAGGCGAGCTGGCCCGCACCATCCAGGCCATGCAAGAG
>NZ_SDLG01000095.1:0-392 GCF_013096965.1 Anoxybacillus sp. CHMUD | reverse complement strand
TGAGGTAACCCTTACGGGAGCCAGCCGCCGAAGGTGGGGCAAATGATTGGGGTGAAGTCGTAACAAGGTAGCCGTATCGGAAGGTGCGGCTGGATCACCTCCTTTCTAAGGATAAATACGAAAAGCGTAGGCGACTGTTCAGCTCCGACAAGCGCTGGAGGGCCTGCGAGGAGGCTGTTGCCGCCACAGCAGGACCGAAGCGGCTCGAGGGGCTAGGAGCCGGAGCTAGACATAAAGAAAAGCGGAGAACGGTTCTTGGTTCGAAGCTACACATAACGTAATAACAACGCTTTTTCGCTTCGTTTAGTTTTGAGGGAATATCCCTCAAGGTTTTAGTTGATTGTTCCTTGAAAACTAGATAACAGGCAGTAAGAAAAGCGACAAACGGTTCT
>NZ_SDLG01000094.1:0-393 GCF_013096965.1 Anoxybacillus sp. CHMUD | reverse complement strand
GCGCGGTTCTGGCTCAGCTTGAGCTTGAGCTCCCAGCGCGTCACGCGGATCCGGAAGCCGACGATGGCGCCCAGCATCCTGTGCTGGAACTCTTCGGGCAGGCCGCGCCACTGCTCGGCATAGTCCGGCTCGAAGCGGCCGATCAGGCGCTTGAGCAGGGCGTCCTTGTCGGCCTCGCCGTCGATCAGCTCGACCTCACCATAGGCATGCAGGGCCGCGTAGTTCCAGGTCGGCACGTTCTTGACCGATTCGTAGTGCCGGGGGCTGACATAGGCGCTCGGGCCGCTGAAGACGGCCAGCACCCGGCCCTGCTGCGACAGCCAGCCCCAGTGCGGATTGGCACGCGCCATATGCCCCTCCAGCAGCAGCCCGTCACCCGAACTCAGCGCCACC
>NZ_SDLG01000093.1:0-402 GCF_013096965.1 Anoxybacillus sp. CHMUD | reverse complement strand
GAGCGCTTGAGAGAAGCCACTCTATAAGCGAATTTAGTAAGAATTTAGAATTAAGCGTGCAAAATTCTAAATTCACTAACAACACGCTTAAAATCATTGAAGAGCTTAACAACGGCGTTAAAAGCGCGAGCGAAGAAATCAAAGAGAAGGCTACTAAATACGAAAAAGCCTTACAAGAATTACAAAAGATTGATGAAAGCAAACTGAATAAAGAACAGCAACAGGTTTTAAAGGTGTTTAAGGGAGAGTTAGACAAAGGCGAGATTAAAAAGATAGATTTAAACGACCTTTACATTTTAGAACAAGGATCAAGGCATGCGGGAGCTAGAAAAATACTAAGAAAACAGAACGGAGAAGAGAATACAGGAGGGCTAACGAACGACGAGCTAATCAACATTAGCG
>NZ_SDLG01000092.1:0-407 GCF_013096965.1 Anoxybacillus sp. CHMUD | reverse complement strand
TTTAGCTCCAAACGAGAACCGTTTGTCGCTTTTCTTACTGCCTGTTATCTAGTTTTCAAGGAACAATCAACTAAAACCTTGAGGGATATTCCCTCAAAACTAAACGAAGCGAAAAAGCGTTGTTATTGCGTTATGTGTAGCTTCGAACCAAGAACCGTTCTCCGCTTTTCTTTATGTCTAGCTACGAACTAACATCCTCCTCCGCGTCTGCTTTCTCCGTCGACGTGCACGCACGTCTCGTCGAAAGCTTGCGCTTCCGTCGGATGTTTTCTTGACTACGCCAAGAACCGTTCTTCGCTTTTCGTATTTATCCTTAGAAAGGAGGTGATCCAGCCGCACCTTCCGATACGGCTACCTTGTTACGACTTCACCCCAATCATTTGCCCCACCTTCGGCGGCTGGCCCCC
>NZ_SDLG01000091.1:0-407 GCF_013096965.1 Anoxybacillus sp. CHMUD | reverse complement strand
GGGCACGAGCGAATGCGAGGTCATGCCGGGGCTGGTATTCATCTCCAGCAGGAAGGGCCTCATGTCTGACTTGCGCACCATCAGGTCGGCTCGGCCCCAGCCCCGGCAGCCGAGCAGCCGGTAGGCCATCAGCACGAGCTGCTGGATCTCGGCCTCCAGCGCAGCGGGCAAGCTGCCATAGAGGTACTGCGTCGTGTCGGTGAGGTATTTGTTGTCGAAGTCGTAGTTGCCCGCCAGCGCGCGGATCTCGACCACCGGCAGCGCGATCGCTGCCGCGCCCTCGCCCAGCACGGCACAGGTCACCTCGGGGCCTTCGATGCACTGCTCGAACAGCAGTTCGTCGTCAAAACCCAGCGCGAGCTCGACGGCCCCCTGCATCTCGGAGTAGCCGGCCGCCTTCGTGATGC
>NZ_SDLG01000090.1:0-411 GCF_013096965.1 Anoxybacillus sp. CHMUD | reverse complement strand
CTACCGGTAAATTATTCATCCGTGTTCTCCCACGCTTTTTTGCTGGTGTTTGTGAAACCACATTATCGGCACAATTAGCAGCAGCAACATGATGATCGCTACCGCCGAGGCCACCGGCCAGTCGCGGTTGTTAAAGAACTCCTGCCACAGCACGCGCCCGATCATGATGCTGTCCGGGCCACCGAGCAGTTCCGGGATCACAAACTCGCCCACAGCCGGGATAAACACCAGCATCGATCCGGCAATAATCCCACCTTTAGTCAGCGGCACGATCACAGTAAAGAACGTTTTCAGCGGTCGTGCACCGAGATCCAGCGCTGCTTCCACCAGCGAATAATCAATACGAATCAACGCGGTATAAATCGGCAGTACCATAAACGGCACGTAAGCGTAAACAATGCCGATATAAAC
>NZ_SDLG01000008.1:0-137053 GCF_013096965.1 Anoxybacillus sp. CHMUD | reverse complement strand
ACCGCTTCTTCTGAAATATAGCCGACAGTACAACAAAAATAACTTCGTGTCCATAGCGACGGTAGTCTGCTTTTTAACGAAGGATATTTCTCCCTTAATATTCGACTGCTTTTCCCTTTAAACGCTTCCCCCATAAACGACGGCATATTTCTTCATACACATCGACAATTTCATGATAAATCCAATCTTTTGCCTCACCACTATTTAGCTCTTCAAGAAGTTGTTCCTCACGATCGTATAATTCTGGTTATTTGGGATCGTCCCATGAAATTCTCCTTTCAAAAGAACAAAGTTACGAACCATTTGCTTTTTCTTCCTTTTTCTTCTGCAATCTGCTCGTGCGAACTTGCTCGAAATACTGTGTAAATTCGGACTCCCCCGAATAAGACAAGCATAAGTATTCTTTCGCTCTCGTCATGCCGATATACAACAACGAAACTTCTCTCTCACGATCTTCTTCAAGCGCAAATGGCATATTGTCAACATTGACGATAAAAACAGCTTGGAAATCGAGTCCTTTACTACTTTCAATTGTGCTAATTTTAACTGTTTCTTCATCACGGGAAAACTTCCGCTTTGTTGTTTCATCTTCTGTCAGCCAGTAATAAGGCACTTGCTCTTTTTCCAACGCCCGCTGAATAACCCCAATAATATTTTGTTTATACGTTCGTTTCACCCGATACAAAATAAGCATTTCCGAGTAAGGTACGTTCTTCTCGTCATGCAATCGTTTTATTTGCCTTGCAACAAGTTGCATCTCTTGTCCAAAGCTTGCTGCTTTCACAATAGCCGGCTCCGGTCCTTTCCGCCGCGTGCTTTGCGGGGCAATAATTTCTCCTTCAAACTCGCGTTGGGCAACTTTATCACTTAATACCGAATGTTCACGATAAAAATCCCACGCAAATTTCACAATTTGTGCCGTATTGCGATAGTTAATCGTCAATACTTTTGAACGACCTTGAAAACTTAATCCCGTATCTTGCACATATGAGCGTTTTCGTCTATAAATCGTCTGTGCACGATCTTCCACAAGAAGAAGCGATTGTGTTTCTGGGTTTAGTAGCTTACTAACGAGCGCAAGCCATTCGGAAGAAAAGTCTTGTCCTTCGTCGATTAAAATAGCGTCATACATCGGCAAAATCGCTTCTTTTTTATCAATCTTTTCTAATATGTGCGGAATTTGTTGTTCTGATATTTTTAAATCATGTTTCAACCATTCGTGAAAGTTGCGTACGATAATTTGCTCACTCGCTGTGTTTGCCATCGCATTTTCTTTCGTAAAATCAAAATCGAATAACGAATCAGGTTCACTTAACATGTGCGCAAGCATTTGTCGAATCCCCTGCGCTAGCGAAATGTTATAACACAAAATTAAAATTTTCCAATCGGGATGTTGTTTCGCCAACAGTTTTGCGCGACTAGCTAAAATAAGCGTCTTTCCGCTTCCTGCTACTCCGCGAATCAGACGGTTTTTATCTCCAAGCTGTTTTGCTAAGTTTTCTTGATGCAAATCCATCGCTTTAATGTCATGAAGGGATAAAAGCACTTGATCTTGATATGGCGTAGGTGGACGAAACTCCGCGCTGATGCGCACCTCTGGAAAAAGGTGATAACGGATCGCATCAATTTCCTCTTTCGTTAACGGCGTGCGCAATCGATACGGAATGACAAACATATTCCATATTTTTTCAAACAACACTTCTTCGCTAAATGTTTCTTTGTCTGGATCAATTTCATCCCGCAACAGACAAAAATTCGGATCAATAACTGGATACAATTGCTTTTTCACTAAATCTTTTTGCGAGATTCTTGTAAACACAACCCCATAACCGTAAGGAAACTTTAACTGAAACTGATACTTTCCTTCTAAGTGGACTAAATTTTTGTCTTTTTTTAACACATCAACAATGTGAAATGCGTTATCTCTCGCTTGCTTAAACGGGCTTTTTACTGTCGCCTGCTCGCCAGCGCTATTTACAATCGTCCATTCATCATTATTCAAATGAAACAACGTCGACAATGTATAATCTTTCACCTCAAGCACAACAAGCCCTAAATCGGGGCCAATAATGACAAAATCCGGTCGTCTCCCCCGAATCTCCGGTTCATAATAGACAATATAGTCATCTGGTAAATACGTTTTTAGCGTTCGAAACAACAACCGCTCCCCTGCTGTTGCACTCGAACGAATCGTTTCCGGAATCGTGTACGCCATCTCAACCAGCTCCAGTGGAAAATAGGATTTTTATCCTATTATAATATGAGATTAGGAATATTGTAGATAAAAGAGTGAAAATTTCTTATATCTATCAATGAAAATTGCCCACTCAAAAGCAGAGTGGGCGTCCTAAGTAATACATGACTATTTGTTATTAAGGATAAACCAATCAACACAATGAATCAAAGTTCTTTCTATATGTCTCTTTCCTTCCATGCAAGTCCATTGTTGAGTGTACTATAATATGATCAACCTAAAAAACTATTCCCTCAATAAATTGAAAAAGGGGCGACCCATGGCAAAATTCTTCTTGTCTCTTCCTGAATGTGATCCCAGGCAACCCCCTCTACGTTTTTAGTGATTCACAAACGCACCTTGTTATCACCTAACTGATACCCAAAGTGCTTCAACAAATACTTGCCCACCATCTCCTCTACTTCTTCCTCTGTGAGCATATCCAAAATCATCGCCCCACCAACGATATTTAAATATTTATTAGCCTGAACAAAATGGTCCCGCTTAATTTCAATGCCATTTTCCTCAAGTCCGAATAGGCATTTTAGGATTCCTTTCGTGATCGTACGATTGGAAGTGAAGTTGCTGGAAAAGAATATAACGCTTCTTGCTGAAAAATCTTTGCTGCAAAAGAAATTCGTTAACCAATAAGGATCTTGTTTGTTCGATTCATCATATGTCATATAGCCGACCCACCAAAGCCGGGCTAAAATGTGCACAAATAACGAACGCTTATTTCCGTTTTTGAAAAATAAAGCTGTATTTATGCGTTTGTCGTTTTTGTTTTCCAGATCTTTCTTTAATCGATAAAAAGCAAATTCCCTCAACTGCAAGTGTGCAAGCCCGGCCCAAAGCCTTTCTTGCGTCGCTTGATTCACCGTCAAGTGTTTTAACGCTTCATAGATCGCTTTGACGTTTTCTTTGTCGCTAATGGCGTAGTCCGCTTCCATATTCAACGCAGGCATTTCAAACGGGATGTTGGATTCGAGCACCTTTCCCTCTTCTTTCAAATAGTTGTCAAACCATTCATGATCTTCATTGTAGTAATGTTCCTTATAAGAATCGTAATTGCCCCTTAAATCCATTAATGTTTCATCCGAGATGAATTTTAACTTCAAGTTAATCCTCCGTTCTATGAAGCTTTTCGATTTCTTCAAAACTCGCTTTCAGAGGTTTTCTTAAAACGAGCTGTGCCGCTTTTAGCGGCGATAACACGTCCGTTCCCACGTCTTCTAATCGATAATTATTTTCTTGGAAAATTTTTTCTAACACTTGATACCACGTATATTCCTCCAAATCCCCGTTCGCTTCGCTAATTTTAGAGAAAACATAGACTAAAGCCGGAACGATGACTGCCGCCAATATCGTATTTTTCAGTGGCGAATGGGCGCTCATGGCATATTGGTGATACTCGTACTCCGGTAAATAAATCGTAATATTATTCGAATGGATATCGACATCCATATAATCATTTTTAAGAGATTTTGTGACCGTCACAATAGAAGGCAAATTCAAAAACTCGGTATGATCATCAATGAGCGTTGTTTCGATCGCCTCTCCGATTGCGAGTATATTTCCTTTTTCAAACGTCAATGGAATGCCTTTATACCAGTCATTTAAATATTCATTCGTATAATTGTGAATCGCTTCTTTTGCGATGACAAACGAATGAAGCACAATCTTTCCTCTTAATTGGTGGGTCGGGATTGAAATTTCCAGACGTTCCTGATGCGTTTCGAACGCTTTCCGATAGCTCGTTTGCGAACATTCGACGTGAATTAAGTATACGCAGGAACGGTTCTCTATCAATCTTTTAATCTCCAGATTATCCAAATAAAAATGCGCCTCGATTTTTACTTCGCCGAATTCTTCTTTGACATCCATTTTGGTGGAGAAACTCGTTTGTTTGTAATCATCGTTGTTCATATACAATACTGGGTATGGATATGAGACGTTAATTTTCATACAGCTCCACCTCCATGACGCAATAATTCGGATATTCGATTTCCACATTGATAATAAAAGGCTTCTTGGCCGGAATTGAGTGAAGATCGATTTTGTTGGCGCCGTATTTTTCCACTGTCACATTTGGATCGTCGGTTGTCGCGTTTTGAATCGGTAAATCAAAGTCGTTCTGTTCCCCGATCACTTTAAAGATGAGCCGACCCTTTTCAATCGCTTTTTTCGCCGTAATGACAAAACGATACTTTCCTCGTTCTTTGTCAATACAAACATATCTTTGCGCAATTTGAATCGGTTCACTGCTTCGTTTCTGCTGCCTTTGTCGATCAAAGCCGCCAGTCATGCCTTTATCCAATTGATTTTGGCCGCCGGGATTTTGAACTCCGCCTCCGCTATCTCCCCCGCCACTATGTTTTCCCGATCCGTTTCCTCCTTCCTCTCCAGTCGGGGTAATCCCATATTCTCCGGATAATTGGGCCTCAACATCTTCGGTGGTGAGACCTCTTTGCCTTGTGGCTTTCCTACTCTCTTCCTTGATTTCTTTTTTCAAAATCTGTTTAATGCTTGAATGGAGAGATTCTGTTTTATTAACTCCCTGCATGTTGACCAGCTTTTTGTTAGGGAGAAAATCGCTCAAACCGATCGCATCCATGCTGTCTGTAATTTTTTCTTGAAAATGTTCTTTTACCGCGTTTCTAATAAAAGACCTTAAATCCGCATAAACTTTTTTCGCTAATTTAGGGTCTTTTTCATAGCGCTCAGGCGACCATTCATTATGAGCGGGATTTTCCATTTGCTTAAAAATCGTATTCATGTTTTTTCCTGTAATCATCAATATTCCAGTAAAAGAGATACTGCCGCTAATATTTTTTTGTTCAAAAAGACGCATACCAGTCGTTCGCGTCATCAGCACGCGTCTATTTAAATCTTCGCCGTTCATCAAATATAACGTGGCTTCCCCTTCGGCAAAAGAGATTCCTTGCTTATACCTTTGGGCTGGATAAGCGACTTTGATTGTTTGATCGGAAGTAAGTAGATGGAAGTAATGCTGCAAATGTCGATTTTCTTCCGTATCCTCTAAATCGCTAATTAATTGTGCAATATTCTTGTCACTAATTTCAAAATCATTGATTCGAACCACCAATTTTTTCTTATAAATCGTGATAAAGAAGTTATGCAACACCGATTTAATGATTTGTTGTTCCCAATCTTCGCCAGGCTCAAATGCCGTTACATATATATCCGTTCCGGTATCTTTTCTGACAAAACCGGGCTCTAAAAATAATTGCTGAGGAATTGCATTGGAATTTTCGTTATGCGTGTAATAACCATTCCCTAACGTGATCTCGTTTGGATTCTTTTTGAAAGACATGATATTGGCTACGCCGATAAATGATTCATAGTCCGTGATATCAAGAGAAGAATAAAATAACGTCCGCAATTTAGAGTTCAAGAAAGGAGCCGATTTCCCAATGCCAAAACTGCCACCGGAGCTTTCATGCTTATTCGATGACCCTGCTTCCTTTACTAATGAGCTCCATGGAGATCCTAGTTCCCCTTCTTTCGCTCCTTCAAGCCCCTTTGTATTAAAATCGCTGATTCGCAAAATTTGTATAGTAGGTTGTTGAACGATCTGTAATGCGTTTTCTAAAAAATACTCACATTGTTGGTTTTTTCCCTTCCACGTTTCTTGGCATTTCAGAAACACATCTTTTAACTCGTTAATGCCAGGTACTTTATTCATATCCGTTGTAAAACTACTGAACTCTACAATAACAGGATTGTTTTCATTTTTTACGGCATCTAAAGAATTTTGACAGATTTCTCTTGTTAATGACTCTAGAGCGTTTCCTCTAAAAGTTTCCAGCCCGGCATGATTAATGGAATTAATTAATCCACCCGTTGCGGCAGGAAAATGCCAAAATGTATTCATATATATCCTCCAAATCTCCGAGCAGTATAGTATTATCAAAAAAATCTTAAATACGCACCACAATTTTATCCAATTCCATAACAAAAAACTTTCTGTATCTGATGTTTACAGTACAATTGAGGTAACCAAAACCATTAACCTAAAACAACAAATTTGTTACCTCGATTAAACAATCCCCAATATCAAACTATTATTTGATTCAATGGCCGAAGTCAGTTTACTAAGGGTTCCCCTCATCGGGATACGACCGATACGATTCTTGTCATTGATGATGTCCTTCAAAAATTCCTATTCATTCCGGAGAATCTTTCATTTATCGTCGATGAAAATCTCATTGATTTGTTGGCTCAGCACCTTTTCAACCAATCCGGCATTCGTTTCGATGTTCAGCAAGTCATCAAAATCCCCATATCGTGGGAGTTTTAACCACTCAAACAGACCGCCGAACAATTCGATCAAACGTTCAAAGGCAACTACCGATTAATCCTTATTTTTAGAGAAGAAGGAGGAGCCATTGTTGTTCTCACGCTCTTTGGAGCGTATTTTAACTTCTTGCACCTATCTAGCGCCCTCGAGAACCGAGTTACCGTCGCCATCTTGGAGTTAGACAACTCTCACAAATAACAGCGTGATGAGGCAACCACAAAAAACTCATACACCTCATATGTTTTGTTCCTACATTACATTTGCTTATTCTCCCCACCCCTCCTCTCAAAGTACACATGCAACCGATACTCGCAAATCTGTTGCGTCCATTCGTATAGCATGTGTTCGTCTTCTGGCGCGATGGGGAAGGTGAGCGAGAAGATGTTATTCGCAAACGAAACAAGCCCGTTGGAACTGCCGCTCCATTTGGTCATCGGCATTTTGGCGATGAGTTTGGCGACTCTTTGTTCGTCGTATTGCCATAAGCGCTTCGTTTCCCCGTCGGAGAAGTCGATGCGTTTTCGGTATTCTTTTTCCGTTAAATATTGATGGAAAAATGGTGCGGCTTCGGTTGGTGTCATTGGCAAATGCCAACGTGACGTCCCTCGGTTTAGCATCGCCTGCAAGACGACCATTTTGTAGCTTTTTGTCATCACTGTTCGCTCGACTTCGATAAGCCATGATTCGTACTTTAAAAACACTTCTTTTTCCCGCTCGGACAATTCGTCCGCCCAGTAAAGAAAGCCGACGTACGATTTGAATTCGTCCCTGTATTCTTTTGCTTCACTTCGTCCATGCAAATGAAGTTCAAGATATGTCGGACGGCGGCCGAGCTGTTGTTTTACGTCGTAATAGTCTACTAATAATTTTTCTTTGCGTGGTTGGCGTTTTCTGCGCATTTCTTCTAATAAATGAACGACGCGAACATCAAAGTCGACGACACATCCGTCTGGAACAACAGGAACCATAGATTTTCGTTTTTTTCTCTCTTCTTTTTGCGTATCGAATAAGGCGAGTTTCACATCGGCGTTGCGATAGTTTCCGATTAAATCGATAATGACACAATACTGTTTGGCTGGATGGAGACGCAAGCCACGCCCAACTTGTTGAGTGAAAATCGTTAATGACTCGGTCGGACGAACGAATAATAGCGTATCAACCGCTGGAATATCGACGCCTTCGTTAAATAAATCGACGGTGAAAATCGCGTCTAATTCGCCTTTTTCGAGTAGTTCAATCGCTTTCGTGCGCGTAATATGTACTTGTTTTGAATGCAAACTCACCGTACGGTAGCCGTGTTCGTTAAAATAATTGGCCAAAAAATCCGCTTGGCGAATGGAAGAACAAAACACGAGCGTTTTCGTTTGCTTATATTTCTCCCAAGCTCGCAAAATATTTTCTGCCATTTCTGTGCGCAACTGCGCCTGTAACAATTGTTCTTCATCGTAGCGGTTGCCGCGCCAGGCGATTTTCGTATAGTCGGTGTCATCATACACGCCATAATACCGAAACGGCGCAAGCCAGCCGCGCTGTACTGCTTCGATAAAATCAATACGGTACGCCACATTCCCGTCACAGAGCGCATATACGTCTTTATAGTCGTTGCGATCAGGGGTTGCGGTAATGCCGAGTAAAAATTTCGGATGGAAATACGCAAGCACCCGTTCATATGACTTCGCAGCGGCATGATGAAATTCGTCAATGACAATGAGATCAAACGCGTCTTTCGCAAATATTTCTAAATGTTTTTTCATGCTTAGCGTAAAAATCGACGCAAAGACGACATCGGCTTGCCTTTCTTTCATTTTGCCGTCGTAAATGCCAAACGTCTTATCGGAAAGCACTTGCGCAAACGACCGCTTCGCTTGATGTAAAATTTCTTCGCGGTGCGCTACAAATAGCACTCTTTGAAACTTTCGGGCGAAAAAAGCAGCTAAATACGTTTTACCTAGCCCTGTTGCCATAACGACCATCGCGCGATCGTATCCTTCCGCATACGTTGCTTCTAGCTGGGCGAGTGCTTCCACTTGTGCAAAACGTGGTTGAATGACTCCGTATGATGCTTGTTCATCGTGAATGACTTCCATCTTTTCTGTCATTGCAATAGGAATCGTCAATTCTACTTCCTCTAGCTTCGTCCATTGTCGCACGAGGTTCGTATGACGTTGATGATAAATAGCATATTGTTCTTCATACTGTTGTAACGTTTCGGCATTCACTTGCACCGTTTGTTCGGCGTAAAAAAGCGTTAAAAATTCATTCATTACTTCGGCAAAGACGTTTTCTTCCACGCATTTATGCACGCCGATATTCCATTCTACACCGCTCGTTAACGCTGAACGAGATAAATTGGACGAACCAATAATAAAATACCCATCATCTTCATTCTCAAACAAATATGCTTTCGGATGGAAAGAAACGCCGTCACTTTTCCATAACCGCACTTCAATGTTCGGATGGATCGTGATAAGCTCGCGCAGAGCCTCGGGTTGTGTGACATATAAATAATCGCCCGCACAAATTTTAATATCGGCTCCCCGCTCCGCTGCACGTTGGAGCGGTTCTTTTATGACCTCCACGCCCGACTTCATCACAAACGACGTTAAAATATAAATTGTTGAAGATGTTTCGATATACTCGTTTAGCTTTTCGATCAAATGACGTTTAATAAACTCGACTTTACTCATCGTGTACCTCAATTAAGAAAATTTTCTCTTTAAACCCTCCTCGTTGTTCCGCTTTCGATGCACGAATGGCTTCGACTTGTTCCATCGTTGCCCCGTGACATTCAGCAAGCGCATAAATAATTTCCAATAAATCAGCTAGCTCTTCCACCGCTGTAACATCATCTGAGGCATTCATATATTCCTCTAATTCCTCAAACGCTTTTTTTCGCAGTTCTTGGCGATATTCCTCATCACTTAATGTTCGCGTTGTAAATGTCTTCCCTGCTTCTTCAATAATTTTAGGAATCAAATCTCGAACCAATTTATTATAAACAGGCATCGTATCCTCTCCTCTACTTTTTCTTCATCTGTTACATATTTTACTAGAATTTTTTCATATATAAAAGAATCATCATAAAAAAGGAAAAACCGAGGATTTCTCCCTCGGTTTTCAATACTCCCCCTCTAACAACTCCCGCAATTCTTTCACATATTCCTCTGATCCGGTGATGATCATGCGGTCGCCGATGCGCATTTCGGTGTCGCCGTGTGGAACGATCGATTCGTGCCCGCGGAAAATGCGGACGATGATGCAATCGCCTAGAAATGGGAATTGGCGGAGAAGCACACCGTGATAAGCCAAGTTGTTCATTTCGATTTCGTGAAGTGCGATATCTCGTTGTGTTAACATATGGACGACGTTTGGTGATTCGATAAACGCTTTTAACATCGCTCCTGCTGAGAGGGCGAGAGAAATCGTTTCGACGTCTATGCTTTTTAGTTGTTGAACAACCGATGGTGACTCTGCGAAGGCGATGACGCGCGGGGTTCCTTGCTCTTTTGCCCACGTTGCGATTTGGGCGTTCGTCTGTTCGTTACCTGTTAAAACGACGACAACGTCAGCTGTTAGTGCCTCATGTGCTTGTAACGTTTCGAATGAATAATCATCGATATCGACAATTGGGAAAATGTGTTCCGTTTGTTCAATTTTGTCTTGGCGAATATGGTATAGCGTTGTTTCATATTCATCTGGAGACAAATCACGAACAGCTGCAAGCGTAAATTGATTTGTACCAATCAATTTGACCATCTTTTTTCGTTCTTCTTTTTCCACGCGATACAGCTTTTTAAACATAATCGGTGAAACGACGCTCGTGAGCACAGCGACTAAAATCAAGGCGCCTTTCATATTTTCGTCAATCATCCCCATTCGCTCTGCGATCGTTGCCGCTGCGATAACAAGCGACAAAGTAGAAACGAGTAGAAACCCTGCCGCAAGCGTTGTATTGCGATCATACCAAATGCGCAATATGTACACCGGAACGACTTTAGAAATGACAAGTGCGACAAATAAAAGCGGAATAAGCAATAAAATATCGAATTGCGTAAACAATGGCCGAAGATCTAAATTGACACCGACCATTACAAAGAAAATCGGGATAAAAAAGCCGTAGCCGAACGAATCGAGCTTATGAACGAAATCTTGATTTGGCGCCAGTAAAGAAACGAGAACACCGGCAAGAAACGCACCTAAAATATTTTCCGCACCAAGCGTTTCCGATAGCGCGACGAGAACGATAATCAACGCAAATACAGCGCGCGTGCCAATTTGAATCGTCCCTTTTGCCATCGTTTCGATAAACGAACGCTTTTTAAAATATTTACCTGCAAAGTAAAAAATAACACCAAAAAGAAACAATCCAAGCAACAACCATACATTTCCGTGACTCGGATCATGCATCGATACAAATACAGCTAAAAGAACCATTGTTACTAAGTCCGCAATAACCGCAATTAATAAAATCGTTTGTCCAATCGTTGTTTTCATGAGTTGGGCATCTTTCAATGTTGGAACGACAACACCAAGCGATATCGTAGAAATAATGAGTGTCATTAAAAAGGCGTTATCGATATAACCGAGCCAAACGAACATGTACGAAAGAGCGAGCGAAACGAGAAAAATGCCGAAAAATACAATAGAAGCGACGAAAAACGCATTTGGCTCTTTTTCTTCCTTCCCCTTCTTTTTGTTCGCAAAGGCAGAAAAATCGATTTCTAACCCACTTAAAAACATTAAAAACAAAAATCCTAATGTCGATAACGTCTCTAACCACATATCTTGTTCAACAATATTGAATCCCGTCTTTCCGATGATAATTCCTATCACAATTTCCGCTACAACGACAGGAATCATGTGCAGGCGAAAACGGTGCAATAAAAGTGGCGTAAGGAAAGCGGCAACAATAACGATAACTAATGATGAAAGCGATGCATGCATCCTTCATTCCCCCTTCCAATCTTTTCACCCATTATATAAGTTTGTGAGCAAAGTTACAATTTTTTCGCATAAACGGGGCAAGATAAGAAAAAAGAAAGGAAGATGTATGATGAAACTTCACGGATTTAACAACTTAACGAAATCGCTTAGCTTTAATATGTACGATATTTGTTACACGACAAGCGCAAGCGAGCGGGAAGCATATATTGCATACATTGACGAAGTGTATAATGCCGATCGATTGACGAGTATTTTAAAAAATGTAGCCGATATGATCGGGGCGCATATTTTAAATGTCGCCAAACAAGATTACGTGCCTCAAGGGGCAAGTGTAACGATGCTTATTTCAGAAGGACCGATTGAAGTACCAAAAGAACAACCGCCTGTACCACAAGCGGTCGTTTGTGCGCTCGACAAAAGCCATATTACAGTACATACATATCCCGAATATCATCCGAACGATGGAATTAGCACGTTTCGGGCTGATATCGATGTCGCCACGTGTGGAGAAATTTCACCGTTAAAGGCGCTTGATTATTTAATTCGTTCATTTGAAACCGATATTATGATTATCGACTATCGTGTGCGCGGATTTACACGCGATATTTCTGGGAAAAAGTTATTTATTGATCACGATATTACATCGATTCAAAACTACATTCCTAACGACATTCGCAAACAATACGACATGATTGATGTAAACGTGTATCAAGAACATATTTTCCATACGAAGTGCAAATTGCGTGAGTTTGATTTAGATAGCTATTTGTTTGAGCTGTCAAAAGATCAACTGACTAAAGAAGAAATAGAAACCATTACACAAAAATTGCGCATCGAAATGGATGAAATTTTTTACGGAAAAAATATGACACCACCTAAGTGATGTCAATAAAAATGCAATGATATGTTGCGCGAATCAGTCCTTGTTCCGAAAAACGTTGTTCATATTCATGCATCATTGTTTTGAATACAGATGGTCGTTGGCAATAGCGACCCGACGTGCTATTTGTTGCACCGATGTGACGAAGTGATAAGAAGAAGTCACGTACAGATGGAAAATATTCAACTTCAAACTGTTCGTGTCCACGCGCTCGAATATGCATAGCGAGCCACTCGGAAAACGTCGGAAACGATGGGCCGATGCGAAGCGGCTCGTCAATTTGTTGAATGGCGAGCGCATACGCAAATGAGGTGTGCAACTCGTGAAACGTTCGGTCGCCAAATGTTGAAAAAAGAAGTTGTCCTCTTTCGTTTCGTTGTTTGGCGAGTTTGGCGATCGTTTGTTTTGGAGTCATAAGCCATTGAAACGTCGCGTTAGAAATAATGAGATCGTACGTTTCATGTAACTCAGCTTCTTCAATGTCTGCGCACAGCCATGTAATTGGTGCATCATTTAGCCTTTGTTTCGCTTTTTCAATCATGCCTGGAGCGATATCAACTGCTGTAAGTTTTGCCTGCGGATAAGCGTCATGTAACAGTTTCGTTAAATATCCCGTACCACAGCCAATTTCTAAAATCGTTTTAGGTGGATGATCGATGCGTTTTATTAATTCATGGGCCATCTTTTTTTGGACGTTCGCAAACTGATCGTATGTCGTTGCTCGTTCGCTAAATCGTTTTTGCATCAATTGTTTATCAATCATTTTTTCCACCGCCTAACCACGTTTGAATGTAATGGGCACACGTGCTTGGCTGTGTGACGTGCGGGGCGTGCCCGACATTTGGCATAAGCATGAACGTACAATGATTGGTTCGTTCATATACATATTGAGCGGCTTGCGGTGGACAAATGCGATCACGCTCTCCATGAATGAGTAGGAGTGGTACATCGATTTGTTGTAACTGATCCCGTACGTCTGTCGTTAATAAGTAATCTAATCCTAGCAACAAGTCTGGGATATGATGATGCATATAACGGAACGGTTGCGCTTCTTCCTCGCCCCATAACATATCAATAAATGATTGTATTGTTTTTTCCGGTTGGCGCATTAATTGTGTCTTCATTCGTTCCACAACGCGTGCATGCCAGCCGATCGGATAATCGTCTGTCATCGTAAACCGGCTCGTCCCTCCGATGCATACGAGCGCTTGCACATGTTCATGCATAGCGAGCTGTAAAGCAACGAGCGAGCCAAGCGACCAACCGATCACAATCGACGGGACGGTTAAAGCGTCTTTTGCTTTCGCTAAAAAATGATTAACATCATGCATATGCTCCCATGCGACGACGGTAACATGGCTTGGCTGAAGAGCTTGAATAAGCGGGGTAAACACTTCTCCTTTCATTCCCCATCCCGGCAATAACAATATGTTCATACGATCAGCCCCATTTCTTTTCCGACTGCGGTAATTTCAGCAAGCGCCCAATCGAGTTGCTCTTTTGTCATCGTCGCCATAAGTGAGAAACGAAGGCGCGCCGTGCCGTCTGGTACCGTTGGTGGACGAATCGCAACCGCAACAATGCCACGTTCACGCAAGCGGACGCTAAAAGCAAGCGCTCGTTCGTTATCGCCAACGATAATTGGCACAATATGCGTCGTGCTTTGACCAATATCGAATCCCGCCTGTTGCAGATGCGTGCGAAAATAATCACTTAACGCATGTAAATGATGGCGCAATGATCGTTCTTGTTGTACGATCTCAATAGCTGTACAAATGGTGCCGAGCACGCTTGGAGGTAATGCGGTTGTGAAAATAAATGGACGCATCGTATTAATGAAATAATCAATAACGACTCGCTTTCCCGCCACATATGCCCCGTATGCGCCGAGCGCTTTACTGAACGTTCCCATATGTACGTCAATCTGTTCAGCAATCTCGTGTTCGTGAGCCATTCCTTGTCCTTTTTCTCCATATATACCGCTCGCATGTGCTTCATCAACGACAAGCATCGCACCGTATATTTCTTTTAACGCGACGAGTTCGCGTAGCGGGGCAACGTCCCCGTCCATGCTGAAAATCGTGTCCGTCACAATAATTTTTCGTTTATGTCTTTCGGCTTTTTTTAATAGCGTTTCTAAATGATCCACGTCCGCATGGCGATAGCGTCTCACTTCCGCTCGGCTTAAAATCGCCCCATCTACAATGCTGGCATGGTTCCATTTATCGCTAAAAATGACCGCATCCCGTCCTGCTAAGGAAGAAAGAATGCCGACGTTTGCTGTGTATCCGCTATTGACGATGAGTGCAGCTTCACACCCTTTCCAACGAACGAGCGCATCTTCTGCTTGTTCATATAGCGGATGGTTGCCAACAACAAGGCGTGAAGCCGTTGCTCCTACACCGTATCGTCTTGTGGCTTCCATGCTAGCGTGAATAAGCCGTTCGTCATGTGCAAAACCTAAATAGTTATTCGATGAAAAATTAAATAAGTGACGGCCATCGATATGTATAAAACATCCGTCGCTTTCTGCCTGAATCAACGTTCGTTTTTGCGCTTTTTCCGCAAGTTGTTCGATATGTATTTGCAATTCCTCCCACAACATACCTCTCCCCTTTTTGTAAACCTATAAAAAATAAAAGTTTACATTTATCGTATCATACGTTTATTTCTTTTTCCATAATAAATAAACAAAATAAGGAGCACCGATGATCGACACGATGACACCAGCAGGGAGGCCATCTGGTTCAATTAAATTGCGCCCAATCGTATCAGCAAGCAACAATAACGCACCACCCATCAGCATCGTCACAGGTAAACTTAACTCGTTTCGAGGACCAACAAGCGCCCGAGCAATATGTGGGGCCATTAAACCGACAAATGCGATACCGCCGGTGACGGAAACGGCCGATGCGGCAAGCGCCACCGCCGTCAATAGTAAAACGAGTCGTTCACGATCGAGCGATACGCCGATGCCAATGGCCACAGGATCATTCAATTGCAAAGCATTCAAGCGATGAGCTTTATATAAAACGAACGGAACGAGAATGATGAGCCACGGCAACAATGCGAGAACGAACGCCCAATCGAGCCCCCAAATACCTCCGGCTAACCATTTTGCAATAAAATCGACTCTCGTACGATCGGCTCCTGAAATAAGAACGATCATCAATCCCGAAAACGCCGTAGCAAAACCGATTCCAATTAACACGAGCCGAATCGGTTGAAGTCCTATTTGTTTATTGTACGACAACGTATAGATGAGAATCGCTGTAAGTAGCGCGCTGCAAAAAGCGACGAGCGGAATAAGGTAAGCAAATGATTGTGCTTGAATCGGAACAAATAAAAAGAACAAGGCGACACCAACACCTGCGCCCGCATTTATACCGATAACACCTGGATCGGCTAAGTCATTGCGCATCACAACTTGTAAAATGGCACCAGACAATGCTAATGCCACACCTGCAAGCAACGTAATAACGATGCGTGGCAAACGAATCGAAAACAAAATGAATTGCTCTTTAAACGTCCCGTCACCTAAAAGCACCAGAATGAGACGGTCGAAAGATAAAGAAGAATAGCCTGTTCCCATGCTGATGATCGTTATGAAGCAGATGAATATGAAAAGAACGAGCAAAATTATACGCTGTTTTTTTCGTAGCGGTGCAATCATAATCCTTTTTCCCCCTTACGCACGATGAAAAGAAAAAATGGAAGCCCCATGACAGCCACAACCGCGACGACGGGTGTTTCATATGGTGCGTGAATCATTCGTGCAATCGTATCGGCAAATAACATAAATGTCGCACCTCCGATCGCACTCATTGGCAAAATAAATCGATAATCCGTTCCAACAAACGAACGGACAAGATGTGGAATCATTAAACCGACAAATGCTAAATTGCCAACGAGCGCAACAGACGCACCAGCTAAAACGATGACGACGAAAAAGAGAATTGCTTTGACGCGCGTCAGTTGTTGGCCAAGCCCGACTGCTACTTCTTCGCTCATACTTAAAATTGTTAATTGACGACTTTGCCAAAAAGCGATAAGCATAGCCAAACAAATAAAAGGGGTAACGATTTTTAATTCGTGCCATGTCGTTCCCATCATACCGCCAGCTGTCCACATCGATACGTCTTTCGATACTTTATACAGAAGTCCGATCCCTTCTGCGACGGCGTATAAAAAAGTAGAAATGGCTGCACCAGCTAGGACGATCCGAAACGGTGAAAATTGTTTACCGCCCGCGCTAAAAACGAGCAAGCCTCCGAACGCAGCACCAGCAAAACAAGCGAGCACCGTTTGTATATAGTTTGTAGAAGGAAAAAAAGCAAACACGATCGCTAAAGCCGCATTCGCTCCTGCCGTTAGTCCAATAAGTCCCGGATCTGCAAGTGGGTTGCGCGTCATCCCTTGCATAATGGCTCCAGCAACGGCTAACGCTGCACCGACAACAACCGCGGCTACTTCACGCGGCAGGCGCACTTCGTGAATCATCGTTGCTATTTTGTTTGTTTCTGGCGCTGTGATCGCTAGCCAGACGTCTTTTATTGTCGTATCCGCCGCTCCGATCACAATGGCACAAACGAATGTCGTAATCAATAAAGTGAAAGCAAGTACAAATTTTTTCAGCATACGCATCCTCTCTTTTCTATTTACATAAAGAAAGAGGAATTCACGACGAACTCCTCTTTCTTTATATTACTCACCTAAAAAGTGCTTTTTGAAAAATTCAAGCTGATATTCTAATGTAATTGGGTCGTTAAAGTAAAATTCTTTCGCATTCGCTTCAAAAACACGATTATTTTTTACAGCCGGAATGTTTTTATATGTTTCTGTTTCTGTAAATGAAAGGTCACCATCTGCGTTTTTGCTGAAGATGACATAGTCTCCAGCAAATTGCGGAAGCACTTCAAGGGAAATCGCATAGTATCCGTCTTTCAATGCATGTTCTTCAACTGCTTTCGGCATTTTTAATTTCATTTCTTGATATAAAATTTCTGTACCACGACCCCAGTTATTGCCGAATACGTACAATTGCTTATCGAAGTTTTCAATGACCGAAACGGTTGCATTTTCACCAATTTTCGCACGAATTTCTTCACCGGCTTGTTGAGCGCGCTTTTTAAAGTCATCGATCCATTGTTTCGCTTCTTCTTCTTTATTTAATAGTTTTCCAATTTCCAAATGTTGTGTTAAGTAATCCACTTTTCCGTACGTGTACGTGACGGTTGGGGCAATTTCTTTTAATTTATCTAAGTTTTTATTTGTTGACGCTGCAATAATTAAATCTGGCTCAAGCTCGATAATTTGTTCCAAACTTTCATCTGTTACTTCCTTTGCATCTTTCAAATACGGCTCATAACGAGGGTTCATTTTCGCCCAAGAGTCAACCCCAACAATCGGTACATCGAGCGCCATGACACTACCTGCTAAAAAGGAAGATAAAACGACAACGCGCTTCGGATTCGTAGGCACTTCGACTGGACCTGTTTCAGATTGATATGTCATTGTTTTTGGCTCGTTTGCTTCTTTTGCTTCCTTTTCTTGTTCTTTTTCAGCTGCTTGATTACCGCACGCACTCAAGATGAGCACGAACAAAAGTAGAATGGACATCATTCGCTTCTTCAACATGTTCTGCATCTCCTTTTATTAAATGGTATGTGATACACATCGGTTTGTTTGTTCGAGGGTCACGGCCAATTTCTGCGTCGATATGAAACACTTTTCGTAATACGTCGCGCGTCATCACTTGTTCGCACGTTCCTGCTTGAACGATTTTTCCGTCTTTCATCGCGATCATATAATCTGCAAAGCGTGCTGCTTGATTTAAATCATGCAACACCATAATGATCGTGCGCTTTTGTTCGCGGTTTAAACGTTGCAACAATTCGAGCACTTCTAATTGATGCGCCATATCTAAATATGTTGTCGGTTCATCTAAAAAAATGATATCGGTCTCTTGCGCAAGCGCCATCGCAATCCAGACGCGTTGTCTTTGACCACCTGATAGCGAGTCAACGGAGCGATGTTTAAATTCGATCGTTCCGGTCACTTCAAGCGCCCAATCGATGACTTCATAGTCGCGCTTCGTTAGCCGACCGAATCCTTTTTGGTATGGGAACCGTCCGTAAGAAACGAGCTCACCAACCGTCAATCCCCCCGGACTTTCTGGCGTTTGCGGTAAAATGGCCATTTTTTGTGCTAACAATTTCGTATGCTCTTGCGAAATTTGTTTTCCATCTAAAATGACCGCTCCTTCTTGATGGCGAATGATGCGTGTCATCGCTTTTAACAACGTCGATTTCCCGCAACCGTTTGGTCCGATAATCGTCGTTATTTTTTCATCTGGAATATGTACAGTTAACCGATCAACAATGACGCGTTCTCCATATCCGATCGAAAGTTGCTCTGTATACAACCGCGACATATGTTTACCCCCTCGAACATGTAGTCAACTAATCGATATTGAGAATTAATATCAATACACATTGTAATTTACATGAATTGATTATCATTGTCAATGATTTTTTATAAAAAAACCAACTTCAATCGTGCGAAAGTTGGTTTTCGATATATAATGTTGTAAAAAGATCGGCAGGCACAGGCTTACCGAGGACGTATCCTTGAATTTCATCGCATTGTAACGAGTGAAGAATGTTAAGTTGTTGCAACGTCTCTACCCCTTCAGCAATAACACGTAGTTTTAAGTTTTTCGCAAGAACGATAATCGCTTTAACAACAGCGACGTCTTCTTTTTCTTCTGTTATGCCATCGACAAATGGTTTTGCAATTTTTAACCGATCAATCGGAAATTTACGCAAGTAACTAAGCGACGAATACCCTGTACCGAAATCGTCAATTGAAATGTGAACACCGAGTTGTTTCAATTGTTGTAATTTTTGAATCGTATACTGCTCATTAAATACAGCAACTCCTTCTGTAATTTCTAAATCGAGCTGATCTGGTAGCAATTGTGTTTGTTGTAAAACAGCACGAATATGTTCGACAAAATTTTCTTTTAAAAATTGTTTTGGGGAAATATTTACGCTCATACGCAACGATCGTCCATGTCGTTCGTTCCATATTTGTATTTGTCGACATGCTTCTTCAATCACCCATTCACCTATCGCGATAATTTGTCCCGTTTCTTCTGCAATCGGAATGAACATAGCTGGCGAAATCACGCCAAGCTTTGGGTGAATCCAACGAATAAGCGCCTCCATTCCGATTAACTCTCCTGTTTGTACATCAAATTGCGGTTGATAAAATAATGTGAATTGCTTGTTGTCGATCGCCTCATGAAGCGCAGTTTCAATCATCGTTTTTTGTAACACGACGCGATCCATTTTACCGTTAAAAAATTGATATTGATTTTTCCCTTGCTCTTTCGCACGATACAGCGCAATATCAGCATGTTTCATTAACGTATCCACTGTTTCCCCATCGTACGGATATACTGCCACACCGACACTAAGCGAAATACGTATATCTAAATGTCGAATAGCGACAGGTTGTTGACTAATCGAGACGAGGCGATGAACAAAATGACGGAGTTCATCTACATGTTTAAACGGAGTAAAAATAATTGTAAATTCGTCCCCACCTTGTCGAGCAATGAAATCGGTTGGGCGAACGGTTTCTTTTAACAATCGTCCAACTTGGACAATTAATTCATCCCCAATTTGATGTCCGAAATAGTCATTAATTTGTTTAAAACGATCAATGTCGATAAAAATAACGGCAAAATGATGATGTTGTTGTTTTGCGCGAATTAATTCTTGCTCAAGCTTCACCACAAATGCTCGGCGATTGAAAAGCCCTGTTAAAAAATCATGATTAGCTTCATAAGTGAGCTGTTCGTTTAACTTCATTAGCTCACTTGTGCGTTTCGCTATCTTTTGTTCTAAATTGTCGTTTAATGTTTGAAGTTGTTGTAATAGCTGTCGGTTCTCTTTTAACATCATCCATTGACGCAGAAAAATACATCCGACCGCAAAAACAAGACATGTTATGACAATGCGGTCATTCGGATAAATAAAAGGGGCACATAGTAAAAGAAGAAAACATACATATGGGAACATAATTTTGATGGCGGAAGGTTGTTCGCTTTTTTGAAACGTCAAATGCCCATCTTTTGCATAGTAACCTGACAGTCCAATCATAAGCAAACTGAAAATCCATAACGGATCTAGCCATGAATTCGATTCATAATTGAATTGCACCATTTGTATGAAATAAACTGTATCTGTAAACACAAACAATCCGACACCGACCATATTCCATAGCCAAATGCGACGAACATTGGTCACAAAAAAAAGATGGAGAAGCAAAAACAACATAACAAGGTCTAAAAGCGGATAGGCAACTAAAACGGAAATGTATAAAATGCTCTCTTCTAAACGAATCATTGGCTCAACGATATAGATCCAACTATATGCCATCATGACACACATTACGATCGTAACATCTAACAATGACTGCCATACGACAACTAATTTACGTTGCTGCATGATGACATATAGCAACGCGATGATATACGCGAACGAATACAAAAGATAAAACACATCTGCGAAACTCGGAAAAGGCGGTTCTGTTTGAAACATCCATTCATATATGCGATAAATCATTTCAGCGATAAAATAACAAATCGAACCAATGGTCATCCATTTCCAAAATGTACGTTCATTTGTTTTCATACGAATAGAAGCTCTCCATAACAAAATGATCGCAAAAAGTATACCACCTAATGAAAAGAACGAACCAACCACCACTTCTATTTTCCCAAACATAACGAATAGTGCTACGTAATACATCATCACGTAGACGAAAACAACCCACTGCACGTATCTCCCTCCTTCCCCCCCATCATATGCATGAAATAAAGAAACGACTAGGACAACTATCTGTCTTGTAAAATTGTTTTTCTTTTTATTGTTCATTTAGAACATTGTTTAATAAAAATAAAGAGAGCATAAATCAAGCGGTTTTCGACTAGGAAAACCGCTTCAATATGCGCGCAAGATTGCGGGCTTTCGTATATAAAAGAGCATGTGCTAATTGCATACATTGTTCTACTGTCATCGGTTTGGTTGCAATCGCATCACAAGTAACGAAATATTCATATAGTTTTTCAAACCCGTTACCGAGGCTACCGGACAATAAAAAAGCAGGAACATCATATCGTTTGGCCAATTGCCCAACATAAAACGGAACTTTTCCATATAGCGTTTGTGCATCACTTTGTCCTTCGCCTGTAATAACGATGTGCGCTCGTTTTATTTTTTCTGGCAGTTGCACCATTTCCCCAACAAGTTTTGCTCCAGAAATGAATGTCCCTCCAAGCAATAAAAAGGCAAAACCTAAGCCGCCTGCTGCTCCCGCTCCTGGCATATGTGCATATGAACGACCGATTTGCTGTTCGATTGTTTTTGCATACGTATATAGCCATGTATCTAACAGACGAACCGTTTCACGATCCGCTCCTTTTTGCGGTCCGAATATGTAAGATGCTCCGCGCTCTCCATAAAGCGGGTTATCGACATCACATGCAACAAGAAACTCGCTTTCGTATACACGTCGATCAACGGATGTCATATCGACATAGGCAATATGGGGCAAAGAAGACGGTATGGGGGGCAAATGTTCCCCTTTCTCATTCGTAAACGTTGCTCCAAGCGCACATAACATGCCGAAACCACCGTCATTTGTACTACTTCCGCCAAGTCCGATGACGAAACGGCGATACCCCGCATCAAGTGCTGCCGCGATCACTTCGCCCACACCATACGTGGTCGTATGAAGTGGGTTTCGCTTTTCATTCGGAACGAGTGGCAAGCCGATTACTTGGGCCACTTCAATGACAGCTGTATCGTGAACAACACCATATGCCGTTTGTCGCGTTTCAAAAAGAGGACCATGGGCTGTCACATACCGAACAGAACCGTTCGTTGCAGAAACGATCGCTCCCATCGTTCCTTCTCCCCCATCTGCCATCGGAACCGTAATGACAGTCGCTTCTGGGTACTCATGTTGAAACGCTTCTTTTATAATTGTGCATACTTCGCTCGCTAATAAACTTCCTTTAAACGAATCTGGCGCAAGAACAACATTCATCCGCTCACAACCTTTTTTAATCTATTTTTTCCGTCTTGTCGAGCAAACAAAACGGTCATGATCGTTCCACGTTCGCGCGAAAACGGCGCGCTTGTTACCATTCGTTCATAATCGCGATAAGGTGAACGATACAAATCAAATAAAAACGTTGTCTCATCAACCGAATCGATAAATACAATTTCCGCAAACCATTCCCCATTTACATACGAAAGTGGTGAGCCGTCTTTTCTTTCAAGCGAAATAAGCTTTTTCTCCCCATCTATTTCATAAAAAGCGACGCCAACATCATCCCCTGCACAAAAGCCAATAATCGGCTCGTTCGTTGTAAACGTAAGCGTCTCCCCTTTCACTTGCACATCAACTGTTCGTTCATAAGCACAAATAAATAGTCCTTCAATATAAAATAATTGTTGGTCACCACATGCCATAGGTCATTCCCTTTCTCGTTATGTTCCTTCCTTAATCATAATACAGGCGAAAATGTTTTCACAACATCCTTCGTTTTGTTAAAATGAGAGTATGCTTTACAACGAGGAGGAGTTGTTATGTTAGAGAAACAGTTACAAAAATATGCCGAACTCGCTGTACGTGTTGGGGTTAACATTCAACCTGGACAAACGTTGTTTATTAACGCTCCGTTACCGTCTGCCCCACTTGTGCGCGAAATTGCTAAAAAAGCGTACGAAGCGGGGGCAAAACATGTGCATGTCGAGTGGAGCGATGAAGAAATCACGTACATAAAATTTAAACACGCACCAGAAGAAGCGCTTCATGAATACCCGTCTTGGCTTGCGAAAGGACGCGAGAAAGTCGCTGAAAAAGGTGGAGCGTTTTTAAGTATTTATGCACCGAATCCAGACTTATTAAAAGATATTGATCCTGCGCGCGTTGCTGCGGCGACGAAAGCGGCAAGCATGGCGCTGCAACATTACCGTAGTCGCCTAATGGCCGATCATAACTGTTGGTCTTTAATTGCTGTGCCGACGCCAGCATGGGCAAAAAAAGTATTTCCGAATATGAATGAAGACGAAGCGATCGCAAAATTATGGGACGTCATTTTCCAAGTGACACGCGTAGATCAAGATGACCCGATTGCGGCATGGAAAACGCATAACGAAAAATTAGCTCGCATCGTTGATTATTTAAATAACAAACAATATAAACAACTCATTTATGACGGACCTGGAACGAATTTAACCGTCGAGTTGCCAGATGGTCATGTTTGGGCTGGTGGCGCTGCAAAAAGTACAGACGGCATCGTATTTAACCCAAATATGCCGACAGAAGAAGTGTTTGCAATGCCACATAAAGATGGAACGAACGGCGTTGTGCGCAATACAAAACCGCTTAACTACGGTGGAAATATTATTGATGGCTTTACGCTGACATTTAAAGATGGCAAAGTCGTTGATTTTACAGCGGAAGTCGGTTACGATACATTGAAACATTTGCTCGATACAGACGAAGGCGCACGCCGACTAGGAGAAATTGCGCTCGTCCCGCATCGCTCCCCGATTTCTCAATCGAATCTTGTTTTTTATAATACGTTATTTGATGAAAATGCTGCCTCGCATTTAGCGCTCGGCAAAGCATATCCGACAAATATTGAAGGCGGAACGAATATGCGCACGGAGGAGTTGCTTGCACGTGGCGCAAACGATAGTTTAGTGCATGAAGATTTTATGATCGGTTCGCATGAATTAAACGTCGATGGGGTTACAAAAGACGGTGTGCGCGAACCGATTATGCGAAACGGTGAATGGGTCATTTCGATTTAAAAATGTTGCGGCGTTTGTCCGCAACATTTTTTTCGTTCGCATATATTGGCAAAGAGAGGAGGAGCGGACGATGATAAAACAATTTATTGCCAATAGCGGCATACTTATTGCTGGTTTTTATTTAATTAGCAAATTTTTCCCCTCAACGATTCATAAACAATCCTCTGTTTATATGCGTCTACTTGCAGGCGCTTGTTGCGGTTTATTAAGCATCGTGCTTATGTTTTTTTCCATTCCGCTTGGACATGGAGTCATTGCAGACTTGCGCCACGTTCCGCTCGTTGTCATTAGCTACTATGGTGGCATGCCGAGCGCTCTAGCGGCAGGTATCATCATGGGGGCAGGACGATTTTTATTCGGAAATATGTCCGCGTCAATCGTTTCTTTTTTTATTTCTGTTGCGATTGCGATCGGTTGTGGATTCATAAGTCGCTGGATGAAACGGCATATCATAACAACAACTTTTTGGATGAACACCTACAGCATGGCACTCATTTTATTTGCTTTGTTTGTTAATATCCCAGATCACGATATTTACACGCAAACGTTATTCACTTTTTGGCCTATCTCCATTATTGCGACATATGTGGCTTCTAATATTTGTAAAGATATTCGCCAATCAAAAGAAATGTTGCAACATTATAAAGCATGGGCAACGACTGATTTTTTAACCGGGCTTTATAACGTGCGGCAGTTTCATACGTTATTGCGCGAAAACATCACAAAAGCAAACGAACAACAAAGCTGTTTGGCGCTTATTTTATTTGATATTGACCGCTTTAAATGCATTAATGACTCGTATGGACACGATGGCGGAGATGTCATTTTACGTCATCTCGGGGAAGTCATTCGCTCGCTCGTCCCAAAAAACGGTTTCGCGTTTCGCAACGGCGGAGAAGAATTTTCAATTTTACTTCCAACTTGTGAACGTGAAGCGATGACGTTTGCTGAACATATTCGAACAACGATTGAACAACATTCGTTTTTCGTGCAACAACAGACAGTGCATATTACGATTTCCATCGGTATTTCTGTTTTTCCAATGCTTGCAACAAATGAATCAGAGCTGTTTAAGCAAGCAGATATCGCTTTATACGAAGCGAAACAACAAGGACGAAATCGCACCGTTGTATATAAAAAGGAATACTTGCATGAAACGTAAAACTATACGACAATAAAAGTAAAAACAATTAAAGGAGCGACAAATATGAAACAACGGTCGAAGTTACTTATTAGCATCGTTGCGGCTGTTACATTGCTTTCCGCTTGCAACGAACAAACAACTGCGCCAGCAAAACAGCCTGTTGCAAATGAAGAGCAACAAAAAAAACAAGCACCGCTTGAATTGACACCTGTTGAAAGTACAAATCAACCGTTTACGATTTCATTATTACCGAAGTTTAGTTTAGAGGCAGAAGAGCCAGGAAAAGATGTCGTCATGCATGAAAGTGAGCAAGAGCAATGGATGCGCATTGAACTTTTGCCAAAAGAGGCGAAAGAGCAAATGGAAACGTACGCAAAAGAACGGGCTATGGCTGTCTCTGAGGAAGCTACTCCGTTTGAAGGGACATTGCCGTTTGAAGATGCTATTGTATACGAAGCATCTGTCGATAATAGTGTCGTATATATTATTGGCGTAACAGAAGATGCACCGATGTTTTTAACGGTGTTTACGAAAAAAGAAGATAATTGGCTTGACCGCTTTATGACGATGGCAAAAACGATTCAACAGACCGAAACGGAAACGAGTGAACAACCGAACGAATCATTTTTCACATACAAAAGTAGCAATCAGCCGTTTCAAGCAAACATTTTAAACGGTTATCAAGCCGAAGCGGTCGAACCGGGCAAAGATATGATTTTTCTCGACGAAGAAAAAGCATCGATGACAGTAGAACTTATTGATGATGGTGCGGACTGGTCGTTAATCGAGGAACAAGCAGAACAGTACGTAAAGGCAAGCAGTAAAGACGGCACAGTCGAAAAAGTAACGTGGACAAAAGGAACGCTTTTAAACGGAGCGGACGTATATAAAAGTGCCATTACAGATGGAGAAGTATATGTATTTGTTGTAAAGAGCGGAACGCCGATGCGACTCACCATTTTCGTTCAGCAAGCTGATGGGTTAGACCCGTTTTTGCAAATGGCAGAAACGATTACACGTATTGACTGAGGAGGGTTTTCATGGAGCTATTAGAAGCATATCGATCATTATGGTCAAACCGTTCGTTGCCTGCCACAGAAAACAATGCAGAAACTGTCCTATACGATGCGATTCGCCGCGATTTATTAGATGAAATGACACATCCTCGTTTGAGAAAATCGCCTTACGAAAAATTTTCATTGGCGCTCAAGCGCATTGCGTCATCATCGCTCGATGCGAAACAACAATACGAACTCGTCCGTTTATACGTACAACAGCTTGAAAACTTGCCTTCCCGCTAAGGCAAGTTTTTTTGTATAACATCTCGTCATTTGCACAAAATACGTAGCGAATATAATACGAGGAGGTTTTTCGATGGATCCGTTTCGTTCATTAGATGTGATGCGACGAGATATAGAACGTATGTTTTCTAGCTTTCCTTCCCTTTTTTCGCACGTAGATGATGTGTTTCGTATGCCTCGCGTCGATGTGCATGAAAATGAAAAAGAAATGATTGTGACGTGCGACATTCCGGGGTTAGAGCGAAAAGAAGACGTCGATATTCATATCGATCATCAAACGTTATCGATTAGCGGACACGTGCGCCGACAACACGACGTACACGATGAACATATGCATCGGCAAGAGCGGTTTTATGGGCGATTTCATCGTACCATTCCCCTTCCCTCCCCTGCCGCACATGAACATGTACAAGCATCATATAAAAATGGTGTACTTGAAATTCGTATTCCGAAAGCGCAGGCTGATGGAAAAAAACGAATTGACGTACAATTTCATTGACACCGGCACGATCGCCGGTGTTTTTTTGAAACTTTTATGCGGTTCACACGTATGTATGCATGAGGTGAAAGAAATGGATGACAAATCGTTTTTAATCGAGCAACTTCATCTTATTGAACAATGGGAAAAAGAACAAAAGCGCATTTGGTTTTGGGAAAAAATAAGCCGTTTGCCTTTTGTTTTACTTGATCGATTGACCCCGGCGTGGATACATAAAAAAATGGCGCAATTGCTTGATGAGCTTGGCCAATATATTCAAACAGGCGGACAATATTTAGTAAATAAAGAAGCCGTTTTATCAACGTTTTATGGAGTGCCAACGCTACACGCTGTTCGTTCGATTCCTTTACAACGGATGAATGAAGCGTGTGAAACATTAATTGCGAAACGTAAAACGTTTGCGATGTATCAAGGGGCAACGACAGGATTGGGTGGGGCGTTTACGTTGCTTCTCGATGTTGCTGTCGTTTTAGGCACCGCTTTAAAAACGTTGCAAGAAATTGCGATCGTATACGGATTTGATCCACATGAAAAAGAAGAACGATTGTTTATCGTCAAATGTTTACAATTTGCGCTTGCTGACGTCGTTGGCAAGCAAGCGATATTAAATGAATGGACAGCAAAAAATGAACGACAAACGATGTCACAATTACAAGGATGGCGCGAAATCGTTTGGGCGTTTCGCGACCAGTACGGTTGGAAAAAGTTGTTTCAATCCGTTCCGATTGTAGGAATGTTATTTGGAGCATGGACAAATCAAACGATGATTCACGACATTGCTGAAGCAGGTGCAATGTTTTATCGTAAACGACGCATTATAGAAAGGTTGGAAGAAATAGAAAAGGCGGGAGCCCCCGCCTAACGTTACGCTTCATCGCAAGGAATGACGGCATCATGAAGCGCCATGTTTACTTGTTGTTCATATCGGTTTCGTTCTTCTTCTGTCCAATGAAAATATGACTGCATAAGTGCAATGACGGCATCTTTTATTTCGCGAACCGTATGAATGCCGAAAAAGAGCGCCCCGGTACGTCGAATGAAAAAGTCAAGCGGCGTAACGGTCATTTCGTGTTCGAGCGCATAGATGCACATCACATACCAATCGAGCGGTAGCGATACGTTATTAGGATCATACGTACGAGCTAATGCAAATAAACGATCGGCATTCGTACCGTATCGCTGCACGAGCTGTTTTGCTTCTTTTTCTGTAAACCCGTAAGCAAGCCCTTCAGTTACTTTTTCGGATAGAAACGTATGCCATCGGCTCGCACCACCGATGTCTCCACCAGAAATTGGTAAATGTTTCGTTTGGCAAGGCGGATACGCCCCATCTAACTGTTTAGCAATAAGGTCAACAACCGTTTCCGCCATTTTGCGATAGCCAGTTAACTTTCCTCCTGCAATCGTAATGAGACCAGACGGGGATTGCCAAACTTCGTCTTTGCGGGAAATTTCAGACGGATCTTTCCCTTCTTCATAAATGAGCGGACGAATTCCAGCCCAGCTTGATTCAATTTGTTGTTCCGTCAAATGAACGGACGGAAACATGTAATGAATGGCACGTAATAAATAGTCGCGATCTTCACGCGTCATTTTCGGATGAGCGCGGTCTCCTTCGTAAAACGTATCTGTTGTTCCCACGTACGTTTTTCCTTCACGCGGAATGGCAAATACCATCCGACCGTCAGGCGTATCAAAATATACCGCTTGCTTAAGCGGAAAATGTGCTTGGTCGATGACGATGTGTACGCCTTTTGTTAAACGCAATTTTTTTCCGACATGTGAGCCGTCTTTTTCACGCAGTACATCCACCCATGGACCTGCTGCATTCACTATTTTTTTCGCATAGATCGTAAATGTTTTTCCTGTCGTTTGCTCGCGACACATCACGCCATGGATGCGCCCGTTTTTATCGTACAAAAACGACTCCGCCTTCACGTAGTTGACAGCATGCGCCCCGCATTCTACTGCTTTTTTAATAACTTCAATCGTCAAACGTGCATCATCTGTGCGATACTCAACATAATACCCGCCACCGAGCAGTCCATCTTGTTTAATTAATGGTTCTTTTTGTAACGTTTCATGCGCGGATAACATCGTTCGCCGCTCTTCTTTTTTAACGCGTGCTAAATGATCATATACCCATAATCCAATCGACGTGCTCCATTTCCCGAACGTGCCGCCGCGATGAATCGGCAATAACATCCATTCCGGCGTCGTCACATGAGGACCGTTTTCATATACGATGGCTCGCTCTTTCCCGACTTCTGCAACCATTTTCACTTCAAACTGTTTTAAGTAACGTAAGCCCCCGTGAACGAGCTTCGTTGAACGACTCGATGTTCCAGCGGCGAAATCTTGCATCTCAATCAATGCTGTTTTCATGCCGCGCGTCGCTGCATCGAGCGCAATGCCACAGCCGGTAATTCCCCCGCCAATAATCAGCACATCGTACGTCGTTTGGCTCATTTCTTCTATCATTTGCAGTCGTCTTTTTGCTGAAAACATCATCATTCCCCCTTGTAAAAACAAAAAGAGACCAAAACAAGCACAATAAGTTTTACTCATTATGCATGTATGGTCTCTCTTCGTCTCTTGACATGTATGAACTTTAGTTTCATTGTATCATATGTGTGGAAAAAGGCAACTGTTTTGCACAAAAAGCCATTTGATGGCTGAACGTGGTTTACATAAGCTAATATTCATTCCTCTTTCTTTATATTTGTTGACGATTTTTTTCACATTTGGTCGTTCATTTTTCTTTCGTTTTCTTTGCACACGCTCTCTTCCTTTCTCATCTCTTTTACATATTTACGAACCACAACATAAAAGGTTTCGCGAACAATTTATTTTTTCCTGCATATATTACGAACAAACGTATGTCATAAGGAGTGATATTGATGAAAAAAGATTTGTCTCATATACTTGATTCATTTTTTGATGATCGGTCATTAAAAAAACTGTTATACACGCTTGATGAATATGTGCATCGTACATTTTCACCGATCTATATCCCGATCGATGTACGTGAAACAAAGGAAGAATACGTCATTATCGCCCATCTTCCGAATGCGACACGCGATAGCGTCCATCTACAGTTTATAGACAATACACGTCTATTGTTGTCGGTTATTTATGATGAGCAAATAGAAACGATTGATGATGAAAAGAAATTCGTTCAGCGCAAACGCACGTATGAACGAGCGACAAAATCGATTTTTCTTCCTTATCCTGTAAGTGAATCAGACATTCAAGCATCATTTCAAGATGGCAAACTGATCATTCGTCTTCCACAGAGAAAAACATTTATCCCCATCGAATAAATGCACGAAAAAACGCAAACGTTACAATTTAAACGTTTGCGTTAATCCTTTTACAAGACCGCTCATCTGGTTCATCACTTGCACCGCCTGCCCCATCGTATTCATCATTTTTGTGATGTCATACGTTCCCTCTTTTGTTTTAAACTGCTCAAGCAAGCTTGGCGGTTTCGGGGCAGGAACGAATGGAGGCATCGGCGGTACAAAAGGAGAAGCCGCTGGCGGAGTGAATGGAGACATCGATGGTGCAACAGGGGGAACGACTGGCTGAGCTGGAAACGACACCGGTTGAGAATAGTATGGATAATAGTTCACTGGTGGAATATGTGGCATTTGCATCGTAGGCCACGATTGATACATATGTTTTCATCTCCTTTCATTACATCGTATTCGCTTAAGGTAAAATGGTTCGTGACTAATCATGTCAATCGATGTCGGAATTCTCAATTTTTTGAATTTAGCATGTCGTCTTTTTTTATGTTATGATAAATGGAAAAGGGGGAGGGAATAATTATGACAATCATTGAATTAAAAAACAAATTTATTGCGACAAAGCAATATGAACCGATCGATGCGAACGAACTGCTTGATTTTGCGCGTCAACTTTACTTGCGCAACGAATTGCCACTCGGCGCATACCGCCATCTTGTTCGCGATTTAGAGGCGCTTGGAGCATACAAACCCGATGATGAGCGAGTCGAGCAATATTCAGGAAGCATTGAATGATTAGTTCCCTTTTGTGCCATGCTAAGTAAGACGTTAGCATGACAAAGGAGGCATCTGTGAAAATGGGTCGAGGTGTTCATTTTCATCATAAGAAAAAAGGGCATGAAAGCGAGAAGCCAAAACATGGCGAATCGGCACCATCGAAGCAACGTGAAGTAGTCGACTATGCCATTGACACCGTAGGAAATGGAGAGCATCGTCCAGTTACAATTGAGCGTGTGAAAGAATAAAGGTGGCACCATTTGCCACCTCTTTTATATTGCCGGAGCGAACGTATACGTTTCTTTTTTTTCAATTTGCTGTTCGATGTTGTCGAGTTGGCGTTCGATATGTTGTAAACGATCTTGTTGCATATCGTAATGCGTAGCCATTTGTTCTGCCGTACGCTCTTTTAATTTATTTTCTAACTGTTCAATTTCATCAAACAACTGTTGTAGTTGCATTTGAATATGCTCCATCCTCCAACTCCCCTTTCGTCCTTTGCCATACATATTCTCCATCCACTACCTCTTCCCTTCTCACTTGACAAAACTAGAAGAAATTCGGCAAACAAAGTGTTGTGTGTACAAAATTCGACAAATCGATGCGCATGTTTTTGACATGAGCGGTCAAAATAAAAAAGCGAAAGGAGGCATGGCGATGGCGAAAAAAGAGAAAAAGAAAAAGCAAAAACCGAAGCAAGAAGAAACGACAGGCTTCGGCGACAAAAAGCTAGAAGGCCCGGACCGTCCTTCTACATAAGGAAAGGAAGCGAGCGAATATGCTCGCTTTTTCTAATTTTCATGAAAATGACGAACGGACGAAACATATGGTATAATGTTGAACATTCAAGGGGGGATGATATGTTTAAATATCCGAATGGGCGAGCGTATGAAAAAAAAGAAAATGAACAGACGTTGCGCGCCTCTGCTTCTGATACGTATGGGAATCGCGGAATGACGCTAGAGGCGGATTTAAATGAAACAAACGCCTACTACTTAGCTCAAGGTATTGCCGTCATTCATAAAAAGCCAACGCCAATACAAATTGTACGCGTCGATTATCCGAAACGGAGCGCTGCTGTCATTAAAGAAGCGTACTTTAAACAACCGTCCACGACGGACTATAATGGCATATACCGTGGGAAATACATTGACTTTGAAGCGAAGGAAACACGAAATCGTACATCGTTTCCGCTTCAAAATTTTCATGAACATCAAATCGAACATATGAAACAAGTGTTAGTCCACGGAGCGATTTGCTTCGTGATTTTGCGTTTCACGACATTCGATGAAACATATTTGTTCGATGCACATCACCTTCTTGAATATTGGGAGCGCAAGCAACAAGGGGGGCGCAAGTCGATGACAAAAGCGGAAGTGGAACGACATGGGCATCTCATTCCACTTGGCTATCACCCACGAATCGATTATATTCAAATTGTAGACAAACTATATTTTTAGAATAGGAGGAACGATATGGCGAATTATCGTTCACGAACAGAACGAAAACAAGCGGAACAAAAGAAACAACGTCCGCGTGAACGAGGGCGTTCGATGATGAAAAAAATTGTGCTCATTATGTTGCTCATAATGACAATCGGAATGTTTTCAGGCGTCGTTACATTTGCATGGATGATTAAAGATGCACCGCCACTTGATGAAACGTTGTTGCGAGATCCTTTGGCTTCGATTGTTTACGACGTCAACGGGCAAAAAGTAGTAGAACTCGGTCAACAAAAGCGCATTTATATATCGTATAACGATATTCCAAAAGTGCTCGAGGAAGCGGTGCTTGCAACAGAAGACGCCCGCTTTTATGAACATCACGGGTTTGATGTTGTGCGCTTTTTCGGTGCAGTGTTAGCGAACATTCGTGAAGGATTTGGTGCTGAAGGTGGAAGTACAATTACGCAACAAGTTGTCAAACTTTCCTTTTTAACACCTGAAAAAACGTTAAAACGGAAAGTGCAAGAATTATGGCTTGCGATTCGGTTAGAGCAAAAATATTCAAAGCATGAAATTTTAGAAATGTATTTAAACAAAATTTATTACTCGAGCCGATCATACGGTGTTGCTAAAGCGGCAGAGACGTACTTCGGAAAAAGCGATTTATCGCAATTAACGCTTCCTGAAGCGGCATTGCTCGCCGGCATTCCGCAAAGCCCGAACAACTACAATCCGTTTACGCATCCAGAAGCGGCCGAAAAGCGTCGCAATACGGTGCTATCGCTAATGGCGAAACATGGGTTTATTTCGAAAGAAGAAGCAGAAGAAGCAAAAAAAGTGCCTGTACAATCGCTATTAACAGAAAATAAACAACAAAGCGATATTCCGTATGACTCTTTTGTTGATCAAGTGATCGATGAAGTAACAGAAAAAACAGGGCTTGATGTGTTTACGGCTGGATTGCACATTTATACAACGTTAGATCCGAACGCTCAATCATATGTAGAGAATTTATTGAATTCCGATGAAGTCATTCGTACAAATAAAGCTGATTTTCAAGCTGGTATTGCGGTCGTAGATACGAAAACAGGCGAAATTCGGGCGCTTGGCGGCGGTCGGAAAAAAGAAGAAGGTGTCACGTTCGGATTTAACTATGCAACGGATACACGAAAACAGCCTGGTTCGACAATTAAACCAATTGTTGACTACGGTCCTGCAATCGAATATTTAAAATGGTCAACGTATCATCAACTAAAAGATGAACCGTATCAATATTCTGATGGAACACCGATTAAAAACTGGGACGGCAAATATGAAGGACAAATGTCGATGCGAACAGCACTTGCTCGTTCCCGAAACATCCCTGCCTTAAAAGCGCTTCAAGAAGTCGGTTTAGAGCGAGCAAAACAGTTTGCGAACAAGCTTGGCATGGGCTTTGAAGAAATGCATGAAGCATATGCGGTTGGTGGCGTCGGCAAAGGCGTCTCTCCACTCCAAATGGCCGGTGCATATAGCGCATTCGGAAACGGCGGCATTTACATTGAACCACATGCCGTAAAAAAAGTTGTGTTTCCAGACGGAACGGAGATGGATCTTCGCCCAGAACCAAAGGTGGCGATGAAGGACTATACGGCGTTTATGATTACCGATATGTTAAAAACGGTCGTTCAATCTGGAACAGGGACAGCCGCAAACGTGCCAGGACTTCATATTGCCGGAAAAACAGGAACGACGAACTATGATGAAAAAGATCGGCGCAAATACGGTCTTGCAAGAGGCGCTGTACCTGATAGCTGGTTTGTTGGCTATACGCCAAACTATACGGCTGCCATTTGGACAGGATTTAGTAAAAAAAGTAGCGAAGCATATTTATCTAGATCTGAACAACAATATGCGAAGCAGTTGTTTAAACGCGTCATTTCCCACGTCGATGACGGCAGTGGTGGCGATTTTAAACAACCGAAAAGCGTCGTGAAACTGGCGGTGAAAAAAGGAACGAATCCGCCGAAACTAGCAAATGAATATACGCCAGAAAATGAAATTACGTACGAATATTTCGTGCGCGGTTATGAAGAACCGACAGAAGTAGCTGAAGATAAGCCAGAAGTCGTCGAACCGGTAAAAGACTTACGAGCACAATACGATCCAGCGACACAAACGATTTCGTTATCGTGGTCATACACGATCGATCCTGAAAAAGATGTGTCGTTTGAAGTAAGACAAACAGTAGATGGTCGTAAACCGACCGTTATTGCAACAACAAAAGATTCACAACTAACCGTTGAGGCAAAAGAAGGTTCGGTGTACTTATTTGAAGTATACGTCGTCACAGCAGATGGCACACAAAGCGCACCTGCTACAGCACTTGTGCAAATTCCGAAAGAAGAACCGGAACAACCGAGTGAAAATGAATCACCGGAACAACCGGGAAACGGAGAAAGCCCGGAGACGCCAACAAACCCGACCGAGCCAAACCCAAGCAATCCAGAGACGCCAACAAATCCGAGCGATCCGGGAACACCAACAAACCCGACAAATCCAACAAATCCGAATAACAATTCATCAACAAACTCGTCGGGAACGAACAATCAACAACGAAATGGAAATAGCGGTGGAACAACGAATAATCAATAAGTAAGAAAAGAGACTGAGAACGCGCTCAGTCTCTTTTTTGTTGAGCCATTTGTTTATAAAATAGCTTCATAAGCTCGGTAAATAGTTCATCTAATTGGACGAAAGAATGGTGAAGAGTAGGACGGACGAAAATAAACGAAAGCCGATCCACAACATTTAACGGACGAAGCGGGAGCGACTGAACTTCCTTTTCCCATTCGTATACGTTGCTTACTGCTCGTTCATTGAGCCAATGTAACGCACATAAAAAGTAGCTTATTCCCCGAACGATCCCCTCTTTTGCTTCGTTCGCTTGACGCGCTGCAAACAATGGGGCGAGTTCACGCTTTTCTTCTTCCCAAAGTTGAAATATGGCAGGAAGCGACTGCTCTTTTTGTTGCCAAGGCTCTTCTTTTTGCGTTATATCGTAATAAAATGGCACGTGCTTCATCATCATCGGGAACGGTTGAAACGTATGGATATCATCAATGAAATCGGCCGAAAAAAAGAGCGGATGTTGAAACAATTTTGGAACGATCATTTACCTCTTCCCTTTCATCCGTTTTTTTCCTTCGCGACAAAGATGAAGCAATGGACAAACGTCACATTTTGGTGATTGCGCTTTACAATGATAGCGCCCAAAAAAAATAAGGCGATGATGGGTCACCGACCATTCTTCTTTCGGAATTTTTTTCATTAGCGTTTCTTCTACTTCTAGCACAGAATCTTTCCAACGACAAATGCCAAGTCGTTTGCTGACACGTTCGACATGCGTATCAACAGCAATCGCAGGAACACCGAATGCAACCGATACGACGACGTTCGCTGTTTTCCGTCCGACGCCTGGAAGCTTCATTAATTCATCGCGATTTTTTGGCACTTCTCCGCTATATTGTTCAATTAATATACGACATAGTTGTTGAATATTTTTCGCTTTATTCCGATATAGTCCGATCGAACGTATATCTTGTTGAAGCTCTTCTAGCGGAACAGAGACGTAATCTTCTGGTGTTTTATATTTTTCAAATAGTTGCTTCGTCACTTTATTAACGAGCGCATCAGTACATTGCGCCGATAATACAACAGCGATCAATAGCTCAAACGGATTGCGGTGAACGAGCTCACAATGCGCGTTTGGGAACATGTTTGCAATTTCATCTAAACAGTAGCGAATTTGTTGCTTCGTTAACATGTAACCATCCTTTCTACGACTGTTCAAGCCAATTATAAATCGGAACGGTTGGTTTATACGGTTGATCTTGTTTCACCTGGTTTTTTCGAAACTTTTTCGCATGTTGTTGCGCTTGCTCGATCGTTTTAATTCCGTTCTTTTTCCATTCGAATAAAATGCGATCAATGTAACGGAAATTTAGTTTTCCTGATAGTACAGCTTCACGTAACGCCGCTTTAATGATGATCGGATCGTGTTCATCTTGATCCATCCACATCGCTAACGTCTCGCATTCCATCGGGGAAAGTGGACGGCCAAATTCATGTTCAAAAACGGTGTACAATTGTTCTTCTTGCTCTTCTTCTTGTTTTTGTTCTTGAAAAACAGCACGAATAAGTTTTTCCCAAAGCGGATCGAGTGAATAGCATTCACTACGAATGTTATCATCCATTCGTTCTTCAATGGCTAAAAATCCTTTTTGCACAAGCTTGCGCAATTGTTGCATGCACATTTCAGATGAAATGGTCATGCGTGCAGCGATTTCATCTGGGGTTGGAAATGAAATGCCTTGTTCAAGAAACGAATGAATGTGTAACAGTAACATAAACTCTGTTTCATTTAACCCAAGCGTTTTATAGCTCGTTAACAATAACCTTGGAATTGCCACACTTCCTTCACGAAAAAAACGAATCATTTCATTATCCATGTCAAACACCTCACGCCCTATTATATCATAAAACAAATCCCCCATGTGAGCACGGGGGATTTCATCATTATGGGTATAAACGATTGAGTAAACGCGGAAACGGAATCGTTTCCCGAACATGTTCAACGCCACAAATCCAAGCAATTGTTCGTTCAAGTCCTAGTCCAAAACCTGAATGTGGCACAGAGCCGTATTGACGAAGTTCTAAATACCATTTATACGCATCGAGCGATAACTGATGTTCTTCTAACCGTTGTTTTAATAAATTATAGTCGTGAATACGCTCTGAACCGCCAATAATTTCACCATATCCTTCTGGAGCGATTAAATCCGCGCAAAGAACAACTTCTGGACGGTTTGGATCTGGCTGCATATAAAACGGCTTTAATGTCGTTGGATAATGTGTAATAAATACTGGTTTGTCAAAGCTTTCCGCAATGGCTGTTTCATGTGGCGCACCGAAGTCATCGCCCCATTGAATGTCGTCAAATCCTTTCTCATGAAGAAGTTGGATCGCCTCATCGTATGTGATGCGCGCAAATGGCGGTTTTACGTTTTCTAATTTAGACGTATCGCGTCCGAGCGTTTTCAGCTCGAGCTGACAATTTTTTAATACCGATTGCACAATATGGGATACGTATTGTTCTTGGACTTGTAAGTTATCTTCAAATTGATAAAACGCCATTTCCGGCTCGATCATCCAAAACTCAATTAAATGGCGGCGCGTTTTTGATTTTTCAGCACGAAACGTTGGACCGAATGAAAATACTTTCCCGAGCGCCATCGCTGCCGCTTCCATATATAGCTGGCCGCTTTGAGAAAGGTATGCATCTTCATCAAAATATTTTGTATGGAATAATTCCGTCGTTCCTTCTGGCGCACTTCCTGTTAAAATTGGTGGATCGACTTTGACAAAGCCGTTTTCATTGAAAAATTCATACGTCGCGCGAATGACTTCGTTGCGGATTTTCATAATCGCATGCTGGCGCTTCGAACGCAACCATAAATGACGATGATCCATTAAAAATTCAACGCCATGTTCTTTTGGTGTAATCGGATAGTCAACAGCCATATGAATGAGTTCAATGTTTGTGACGGAAAGCTCGTATCCAAACGGTGAACGTGCATCTTCACGCACTACACCTGTCACATAAAGCGAACTTTCTTGCGTGATGCTTTTTGCCGCCTGAAATACACCTTCGCTCACTTGCGCTTTTTCCACAACTCCTTGAATAAAGCCTGTGCCATCACGCAATTGTAAAAAAGCGATTTTTCCGCTCGACCGTTTGTTCGCAAGCCAAGCGCCAATTGTTACTTCTTGACCTACATATTTATGTACTTCTGCAATTGTCGTTTTCACAAAAAGTCCCTCCAAAGACGTTCAACTATTATGTACATCATCAATATTAATACATTTCGACAAAAAAACGCAAGACGATCGTTTTCACCCATGAAAGAAAAGGCTAGCCATATCGACTAGCCACGCGTTTTTTCATTTATAAATGTTTCGATACGATCAAGCGCCTCATGAAGTAAATCAAGTGATGTCGCATACGACAAACGCACATTGTTTGGCGCACCAAATCCTGAACCTGGAACGAGTGCGACTTTCGCTTCTTCAAGCAACGCTTCGACAAACGCATCGACACTTTCGTATCGGGTCATCGTTGCTGCTTCTTTTGCATTCGGGAACAAGTAAAATGCGCCTTGTGGTTTCACGCAAGAAAACCCTGGAATTTGAACGAGGCGATCGTAAATAATGTTTAAACGTTGTTCAAACGCTTGACGCATATGTTCTACTGGCTCTTGCGGCCCGCTATATGCAGCAATTGCGGCGTATTGAGCAATCGATGTTGGATTCGATGTGCTATGGCTTGCCAAATCGGTCATAGCGCCAATAATCTCGGCATCTCCTGCTGCGTAACCAATGCGCCATCCTGTCATCGAATGCGATTTCGACACACCGTTAATAATGATCGTTTGTTTCTTCAATTCCGGTGAAAGTTGGGCAATCGAAACGTGCTCATGTCCGCCATAAACGAGCTTTTCATAAATTTCATCAGAAACGATAAGAACATCGTGGGCTACACATACTTCACCGAGCGCCTGCAACTCTTCTTTCGTATAAATGACGCCCGTCGGATTGCTTGGCGAGTTAATAATGACTGCCTTCGTTCGTTTGGTGATCGCCTGTTTCAATTGCTCTGGTGTAATTTTGAACTCATTTTCTTCAAGCCCTTCGACATAAACAGGCACTCCACCCGCTAGTTTCACTTGCTCTGGGTAGCTCACCCAATAAGGCGTTGGAATAATCACTTCGTCGCCCTCGTCTAAAATGACTTGAAATAGCGTATAAAGCGCATGTTTCGCTCCGACACATACAATAATTTCTGACGGTTTATAGTCGAGTTGCTGGTCTTGTTGAAATTTTTTAATAATTTCTTGCTTGAGTGTCGCTAATCCACCAGATGGCGTATATTTCGTATGCCCATCATACATCGCTTTCACAGCCGCTTCCATAATATGTTGCGGCGTATTAAAATCTGGTTCGCCAGCGCCGAGCCCGATGACATCGTACCCTGCTGCTTTTAATTCTTTCGCTTTCGCTGTAATGGCAAGCGTTGATGATGGCGTTAATGATGCGACGCGCTTCGCTAACTTCATGAATTCTTCCCCCTCGCAAAATGATATCTTTTCAAAAAGGCCCCGTCTTCAAAACGAACGTAATAAAACGAATAACGGTCTCGTTCGTCAATATATGTAATTTCCCATAGCGGGATCCCTTTTTCCATTCCTAATTTCACTGATACGACTTCTTTCGGATGATACGTTTTAATGGACGATTGCGCTTGTTGTTTCGTAATACCTTCCGAAGCCTTTCGAACATCGACAATTTTCCCTTTTTCTGTCACCCATGCAATCATTTGTTCACCTTCGTCATTTTTTCCTATGACGATGACGTATACATCGCTACCTCGGTACGTATATACGTCATCGATATGGATGATCCCTTGTTTCTCTGCCTGTTTCATCGCACGTTGTTCACTTTCGTTTTTAGATGATACCGCATCACTATATGCGTCGATATATAAAAATAACGCCGTAAACAACAAGCATACGAAGGCAATCAAAACCTTCTTCATTTTCATCCCTTCTTACGTTCGATAAATCGTAAATACAGCCTTTTCTTTATTTTCTTCATCAAGCGCTAGTCCAAACATTAAGTCTTTTTCTTTTAACGTCCGGTTTAAACAATCAACAATTTTATATAAGTCTGATGAGTATTCAACTTTTACAGTTGCTAATACTTCGATTTTACTTTCCACGACCCGATCCTCCATGTGTACAAATTTTGTTACTTATATCGTTTATTGCGAACGGAAACAATACAATTACACACCGATTTCGGTGTATAAACATCTTCATTGTAGCAACGATTTCCTACATTGGTCAATTTGAATTAAAAAAATTCCTATCGTACACACCGCGGGCCGAACGTTGGCCCTTTTTTAAAATGTCATGACGTCGTATTCCTCTAAGTTGCATTTCACTACAATGACACCAAAACGATTTGTCTCATAACAATCAATCCAGGCAGCGTACAGCCGCTCAAGCAACCGTTCATTCGGCCAGTTGCCATGTTTCTTAAAAATGATTGCTACTTGTGGATCGACATGTTTTAAAAACGATGTACGTGGGTAGTCATTAACGCCGAAATGGGCAATTTTTAATATGTTTACATCACTAAGCGGCATCGTCATCAACTTTTGTTCCACATCTTCGCTCGCATGCGCCATATATAAAAGGCGAAGACGCCCGTACTGAATCGACATTGTTACATCTCCATTGTCAATATAGAGCGGCTGCATCCGAAAATGGGGAAACGGTTCATACACCTTTTGTTCTTTCCATTCGCTCACCACTTTCGGACCGTACGTTTGTTCAATCCATTTCACATTGCCGATATATTCCCGATCATCGCTCGTTAACGAAAGTTCATCGATTTCGGTAATATGGAAATGTTCAAACCATCTTTTTAGTTCGCGTTCTGTATGCGGCGCCCCTGTATTTAACAATACCGTTTTTCCGCTTGCGTGTTTGAATAACGTCGCTTCTCCATCGCTAAGCGGCAAAAAAATAATCGCCATTTCTTCTTCTTCGAGCATCATATCGATTTTTTGAATATGCTCCGCTGATGTTGAAGGATGCATTAAACTATTGCATATCAAAAATAATAACACCCATTGCAAAACGTCCACTCCCTTCATCTACATCTTTTATCTTTTACCGATGAAGGGAATTTTATAGCCATTCGTTTACATGTTGTAAAAGCTCCGAAAGCGGCGCATGATATACATGAATAGGTGGCAACGACTGTAAAAAATATTTGCTATATGATGCTGTTAACAATCGTTGGTCGAAGACGAAAATAATTCCACGATCTTCTTTTGTCCGAATTAATCGTCCAAATCCTTGCTTAAAGCGTAAAATTGCTTGCGGCAACGATAAATCGTAAAATGGATTGCCTCCTTTTGCGCGAATATAATCGCTTTTCGCTTCCATGACCGGATCATCTGGCGGCGCAAATGGCAATCGAACAATGACAACGCATGTCACTTCGCTTCCTGGAAGGTCGATTCCTTCCCAAAAACTACTTGTGCCAAATAAAATCGCTTGCTCAAACTGTTGAAAATGGCGTGTTAATTTCGCTGCATTGCCTCCGCTCACTCCTTGAGCAAGCAATACAAACTGATCAGCGTTAAATTGTTTCGCATACGCATACGTTTGTTTTAACAATTCATACGATGTGAATAATACGAGCATTCGTCCCTTTGTATGTCGGGCGATGCGTATCACTTGTTGGGCTGCATGCTCCGCATATTGCTCAACTGTAACCGAAGGAAACGTCGGTAAGTCTGTTGGCACCATAAGGGCAGCTTGTTTTTCATACGAAAACGGAGACGGAATGATGCGTGTGAATGGATAAAAATCGTCAAGACCAAGACGCGAAATGATAAATGAAAAACGAGCATTTGTCGTTAACGTAGCCGAAGTTAAAATGACGCTCCGCTTCCGTGAAAATAATTGATCAGCAAAAAAATGAGCTAAATCGAGCGGTTGTGAAATAACTGTGACTGCATTCACTGCGGCTTTTGCATCTACTTCGAGCCAACGAACAATATCATCATCATCGCTCGTTAATAAATGTTGCAGCGTACATAAAGTATCAATAAACGTCGTAAAAGGCTTCACATCTTCTTTTGGAATATCGTTTATCATTTGTGATAACTGTTGCACGTCATTCATTATGCGCATAAGCAACTCGATCGTTCCGCTCCACTCTTTTCCGTATTCTTTCCACGGGACGAAACGGTAACGCATACGTCCATCTCCTTTTTGACGACGCAACACATAATGACGCAGAGATTGAAATAGTTGATTGAGTTCGTATTCAAGATCTCCTAAAAGCGAGCGAAGCGCCCCCATTTTGTGTATCATAGCGATGTCGTTCATTCGTGTCCACAATAAACGAATGTATTCGTATGAAACGTGCCTTCCGAAAAAGTGGGCAGCTACATCTTCTAAATGATGCGCTTCATCAATAATGAGTTGTTCATACGGTGGCAAAAATTTTTCATCCGCTGTTAAATCGTGCATAACAAATGAATGGTTTGTAATAATGACATGTGCATGTTTCGCTTTTTCTTTCGCGCGAACGAAAAAATCGTATTCTTCATTCGTATCATCGCTATGTACATCTTCCCAAAATAGCGCGCCACCTGCCGTTAAGTTTAGTTCATCAACATCCCCTGTCTCTGTTTCTGTTAACCAAACAAGCAATTGACATTTCGTTAACGCAATATCGTAGTTTGTATCGATATGTTTTAACGTGCGAGCGAATTTTCGCACGCTCATATAGTTTCGCTTCCCTTTTAAAACAGCGGTCGTAAATGGGAAAGGGACGAGCTGTGCAACGCGCGGCAACTCTTTTTCAATCATTTGTTTTTGTAGCTGGAGCGTATAGGTGCTAACGACGATTGGTTGCTGTTGCTTCACCGCATAAAAGACGGCCGGAAGCAAGTACGCCATCGTCTTTCCGACGCCCGTTCCCGCTTCAATTAACGCATGCTGGCACGTTTGTAGCGCATAGTTAACGTCGTCCATCATTTGTTTTTGTCCTTCTCGATATTCAAACGGCGCAACAAATGGATTTGTTGCAAGCCATTGTAAAAAAGATGGAAGATGCTCATGACGATCAACTCGTTTTGGCGAATCCCATGCTTTTAAAGCAATGCCTTCATATTCAACGACGGATTCATTCGTTTGAAGCGAGCGTTCTTTTTTGGCAATGAATTGATCTAATAGAGCGGTCAAATCGCTTTTTAACGGTTGACTATGGCGGCGTAATTGTTTTAATGTCACAAGCGGTAAACGAGATAGCTTGTGCAGTAAAAAAAGAAGCAGTTGCGCCGTTGCTTCTGCGTCGTAATCTGCTTGGTGCGGACGATCATGCGCAAGCGATAACGCTTCGGCTAAGTGATTCAGTTTATAGCTTGATTGTGTCGGCATAAGAAAACGGGCGAGTTCTACCGTATCTAAAAGTCGACATGTCGGTGGTTGTATTCCGCTACGAATAAATTCCTCTTGTAAAAATGCCCAGTCGAACTGAACGTTATGCGCGACAAAATAAGCTCCTTCCCATTGTTCAACAAGCATCGCAGCAATATGTTGGAACGGCGGCGCATCATGAACCATTGTATGATCAATGCCTGTTAGTTGTTGAATAAACAGCGGAATATCCCGCTCTGGCTGAACAAATGTTGAAAAACGTTCTTTAACTTTGCCGCCCTCGATGACGACAAAACCGATTTGGATGATGCGATCTTCTTTTTTCGGGGCATTTCCTGTCGTTTCAATATCGACGACGACAAAGCGATCATTCATCTATTTTCCACCTCGCATGTATGTGACAAATAAAAAGAGGCGGCATGGCGCCCGTTATAAAACGGTCGCCGCCGGCTCTTGGACAATGAGTTCTTTAATGCGGTTATGCTCGTCCATAATCGCAATTTTCGGACGGTGTGATGTTAATTTTTCTTCTGGTACGAGTACATATGAAATGACGATGATAATATCATCTTTTTGCACGAGACGGGCTGCTGCTCCGTTTAAACAAAACACACCGCTTCCTCTTTCACCAGGAATAATATACGTTTCAAATCGTGCTCCATTGTTATTATTTACAATTTGTACTTTCTCATTTGGAACCATGCCGACTGCATCTAAAATATCTTCATCGATCGTAATGCTACCGACATAATTTAAATTCGCTTCCGTCACACGAGCACGATGAATTTTAGCGTTCATTAATGTGCGAAACATCATGTTTCCCCCTTATTGTACGTTCATAACGATATTATCAATCAAACGCGCATTTGTAAACCGCACAGCGAGCGCAAGGATGATCTTTCCTTGTAACGTCTCGAGTGGCTTTAACTCTGGATACGAATAAACTTCAACGTAATCGATGACACCGGTTGTATGTTGCTCAATATGGTGCACAATCGCTTTTCGTACGGTCTCCACGTCACGTTCTCCTGCTTCAATGAGCGCTTTTCCTTTTTGTAAAGCAGCATATAACGCCGGAGCTTCTTGCCGTTCTTGCTCGCTTAAATACACGTTGCGTGAGCTTTTTGCAAGGCCATCGTCTTCACGTACTGTCGGAACAGCAACGAGTTCGATCGGAAAATGGAAATCGCGGATAAGTCCGTCGATGACCGCCACTTGTTGCGCATCTTTCAGCCCGAAATATGCGCGATGTGGCATGACGATATGAAACAGCTTCGTCACAACCGTTGCGACACCGTCAAAATGACCAGGGCGGGACTTTCCACAAAGCACATCCACTCGTTCATGCACTTTCACTGTGACCGACGGTTCATGCGGATACATTTCTGGCACAGAAGGATAAAATATAATGTCCACACCTGCTCGTTCAGCCATTTTATAATCGCGCTCAAAATCACGTGGATAACGATCGAAATCTTCGTTTGGTCCAAATTGAAGCGGGTTAACAAAAATGCTTAAAACAACGATGTCATTTTCCTTGCGTGCCCGTTCCAACAACGCCACATGACCTTCATGCAAGTATCCCATCGTTGGCACAAAGCCGATCGTTTTTCCTTTTTGACGCTCAGCCATTATACAGGCTTGCATCTGTTCGATTTTTTCGATTGTAATCACAATTACTTCCCTCCGTATAACGCTAGCCATTGTTGTTCGTTCATCGTAAATGATTGCTCATCGCTTGGGAATTGGCGTGTTTTGACGTCAGCCACATACTCGGCTAGCGCTTGCTGCATCGTTTGCTGAACGTTCGCATATTGTTTAACAAATTTCGGTACACGTTCTACACCATATCCGAGTACATCGTGATAAACAAGCACTTGTCCATCCGTACCAACTCCCGCTCCAATACCAATTGTCGGGATGGCTAGTTGTTTCGTAATCGCTTCGCCAAGTTGCTTCGGCACACATTCTAAAACGAGCGCGATCGCCCCTGCTTGCTCGCACGCTTTTGCTTCCTCTAGAAGACGTCGAGCACTTTCAGCATCTTTTCCTTGTACTTTATATCCACCTAACACCCCGACCGATTGTGGCGTTAAGCCGAGATGAGCAACAACAGGTACACCTGATTGTGTTAAAGAAGAAATGACTTGCAATACAGAACCTGCTCCTTCAACTTTGACAGCGTTGGCCCCTGATTGTTGCATGATCGCTTTTGCATGTTGTAACGCATCGTTCACCGTACTGTAAGACATAAAAGGCATATCTGTCACGATAAACGTATGTGGCGCGCCACGGCGAACGGCTTTCGTATGATGAATCATATCTGCAACCGTCACAGGAATCGTTGAGTCGTATCCTAATACGACCATGCCAAGTGAATCGCCAACTAAAATCATGTCAACACCGGCCGCCTCAGCTAGTTTTGCTGACGGGTAATCGTAAGCTGTCAGCATAACGATTGGCTCATGATTTTTTTTCATGTTGAGAAAATCCAATTTTGTTTTCATTAATATCCTCCTCTCATATGCAGAGGAAATGGATAAAAAAAGCCTTCTTTCTGCCAGAATGAGAAAGAAGGACTTTTGTTCTACTCCATCCCTCTGTCCCCGTCCGTTTCATCGGATCAAGGCAGAAATGATCATAAATACGTTGTATGCGTGCGCGCGTGGTGCAGTTCTTACAAAGATACTGCCCAATATCAACCGCTTTCATTTTAACAAATATTTCGGAATTTTCCTACTGTTTTTTTATTTCAATATCTGCAGAATAAATGTAATGAACGGCTCCGTCTTCTGTTTGCACTTTTAACGTGCCCGAATCTGTAATGCCAAGTGCTACACCACGAATGGCTCCGTTTAATGTACGCGCTACAATTTGTTGACCGATCGTTACCGAATAGCCTTCCCACAACAGTTTAATCGGTAAAAAACCATGTTGTAAATATTGTTCGTATAACTGTTCTAATTTTTGCAATAACGTTTGAACAATTTTCGGCCGATGGAACGTTCGTCCCGTTTCAATCGCGAGTGATGTCGCAATTGGAGCAATATCGTTTGGAAACTGTTTTTGATTGACGTTCATGCCGATGCCGACGATGACTGCTCGCACTTGATCGGGATCGGCTTGTAATTCCGTTAAAATGCCAACGACTTTTTTACCATTGATTAATATATCGTTTGGCCATTTAATGTCCGGTACGATATTTGTTATTTCTTGGATTGTTTGAGCGACCGCAACAGCCACTAAAAGAGTTAATTGAGGAGCTTGCTGTAGCGGAATGGACGGACGTAAAATGATGCTCATCCAAATTCCTGTTCCTTTCGGTGAATGCCATGACCGATTTAAACGGCCTCTTCCTGCCGTTTGTTCTTCGGCAATGACAACCGTCCCTTCTTCAGCACCTTCATGGGCAAGTTGATGAGCCAATTGTTGTGTTGACGGCACGCTTTCTTGATCGTATACACTCCAGCCAAAACGTTTCGTTTTTAATCCGAGTTGTAGTTCATTAGCGTTTAGTTTATCTGGCATTTTTTTTAAGCGATAGCCGAGCTTGCGAACCGCTTCAACTTCAAATCCTTCTTTTCTTAAGTCCTCGATATGTTTCCAAATAGCTGTTCGTGAGCAACCGAGCTGCTCGCTAATTTTTTGCCCGGACAAAAACGTTTCGCCTGCTTCTGTAAATAGTTTTAACAATTGTTTTCTCGTTTCTGATTGCACATCGCCCACTCCTTTAACTTCTCTTTCTCATTTTCTACTTGACGATGCAATACGGCACGCTCGATGTTTTCAATCATTTCCGATAACCAAGGACCGCCTTTTTTCTTAAATAAAACGAGCAAATCATGACCGTTGATCGCCAACTCTTTTCGATTGCGAATCGGCAGCATTTCCCATTGTTTCAATAACGAGTGAACAGACGGTTTGTCGTCATAAACAGCTGCACGTATACGTTCAATGTGCGGAATGTACGGTCCATACTCGTATAATGCATCGATTGTCCAGTCCGTAAGTGAGCGAATATGTTCAAGCGCCTTTAAACAAATCAAAATGTCACGAATGAGATGATTCGACAATTTCCAATTTTTTAATTGTTCACGATGAAAGTGAACGACAAATGCAAATCGTGCCCACGCTTCAATGCGATCGACTGGTACTAAAGAATAACTACTTAGCTTGATCAGCTCCTGTTTTTTTGTTGCAAGCTCAGGCAAGTAAGCAAATAAATTCGTCTCCACTAAAAGTGCGATCGCTTTCGATACAAATGGACCGAGCAACAATTTCTCAAATTCAACAGCAATGCGCTCAACGGCGATATGTTGTAATAAATGGCCGTATTGTATGATCGCTTGTTTCGTCTTTGATGATAAAGAAAAACCGAGTTGACTGACAAATCGAAGCGCTCGCATCATCCGCAACGCATCTTCGTTAAAGCGTTCAGCAGCATCTCCAACTGTTTCAATGATGCGCTGCTTTAATGCTTCCACTCCTCCAAACGGATCGATGATCTCACCGTACTCGTTCATCGCGATCGCATTCATCGTAAAATCGCGCCGTTGCAAATCTTCGTTAAGAGAACGAACGAACGTGACATCTTTCGGTCTTCGGTAATCTTCATACCGCCCTTCCTTTCGAAATGTCGTCACTTCATATGAAATGCCACGTTCAATGACCATTACTGTGCCATGCGCAATACCAACAGGAACCGTTCTAGGAAAAATGGCCATCACTTCTTGTGGGTGGGCCGATGTCGCAATATCAATGTCTCCAATCGGTCTTTGTAATAAATAGTCGCGCACCGCACCACCGACAAAATACGCTTCATGTCCATGGCGTTTTAACGTTTCAATGACAGAGAGCGCCTGCCGAAACTGTTCGTTCATCGTTCTTCCCCTTTAAGTTGAAAATAAATATGTTCATATTGTGCCACAATTCGCTCAGAATAAAATTTTTCGTATACCGTTTCATATGCGTTTTTCCCCATTGTCTCGCGAAGTGTTTCATCCGTCAGTAAACGAAGCGTTTGACGCGCCGCATCGTTTATATCACCGAGCGCACATAAAAAGCCGTTTTTGCCATCTTCAATTACTTCAGGAATGCCACCGATCGCTGTTCCGACGCATGGAACTCGACACGCCATCGCTTCCAGTAAAACGAGACCGAAACTTTCTTTTTCTGACAATAATAATTTCACGTCACTAATGGAATACAATTCCGCTAAATTTTCTTGCTTTCCTAGAAAACGAACGTGATCGCATAAATTTAATTCTTTTACAAGGCGACAAACGACCGTCATTTCTGGCCCATCACCGACAAGAAGCAATTTTGCAGGTACTTGTTTGACGACGAGCGCAAACGTACGAACGACATCGCATACCCGCTTCACTTTCCGAAAGTTCGACACGTGAATAACTACTTTTTCGTGCGGTGCGATACCGTATTGACGACGGAGCTCATCATTTCGTCGTCTGCTGTATATACGTTCATCAACAAAGTTGTATACCGTTTGAATCGGCTTTTGCACGTCAAGCAATTCATATGTTTGAACCGCTAACGCATTCGATACTGCTGTGACGACATCGGATTGCTCGATGCCAAATTTAATTAAATCACTTAATGACGGGTCGTATCCGAGGACGGTAATGTCTGTACCGTGCAACGTCGTCACAATTTTCAAATGGTCACCAACCATTTGTTTCGCTAAAAAGGCACAAAGAGCGTGCGGAACAGCATAGTGCGCATGAATGATGTCGAGCTCTTCTCGCTTCGCAACTTCTGCAATTTTACTCGCCAACGCTAAGTCGTATGGGGGATATTGAAATACAGAATATGGGTTGACTGTTACCTCATGATAGTAAATATTTGGATATACTTTGTTTAGTCGAAATGGAATGCTTGACGAAATAAAATGAATGTCATGCCCGCGTTCAGCAAGCATTTTCCCTAATTCCGTCGCAACCACTCCAGATCCGCCAACTGACGGATAGCAAACGATTCCTATTTTTAGTTTCATCTTTCTTCCCCTAACAAATCATGTGCAAGTATCACTGGTTTTTTTGATATAAATCCTTCCGCGAACGAAACACCGACTTCTTTTCCGAACAATCGCTCGCGGCTTTCAACGGTTTCAATATATCCGTTCGTTAACGGCGTGTCAACTGAACCGCTCGTTCGCTCGAATTGACTTTCGTACGCCCGCAAACTTGCTAATTTTTTATCGATTGTATCACTAATGTCGACAACAAAATGAGGGCGATGAAAACCGTTGATCATATAAAAATAAACGGCATGTACGCGATGAGGAGGGAGTTCTCCATAACGGCGAATGGCAGCGGAAAATACCGCTTCTTCCACTAATTTCGCGCATTGCCCATGATCCGGATGGCGATCTTCCCAGTACGGTGCAAATACAATTTTCGGTCGATATGTCCGAATGACTGTCACGATCGGATCAATATGCTCTTTTTGTACGACAAGTCCACGATCAGGAAGTTTGAGCTGTATGCGTGTGCGAACACCGAGAATGTCAGCTGCCCGCTTCGCTTCTTGTTGTCGAGTATGTACCGTTCCGTTTGATGATAATTCTGCTAACGTCAAATCGCATATGCCGATGTCGTACCCTTGTTGCGCGTATTTCGCAATCGTTCCGCCCATGCCAATTTCGACATCATCTGGATGAGCCCCAAATGCTAATATATGCATCATTCTTTTCCTCGCTTCACAATATTTCGCCATGCAAAATCGCCACGTTCTAAACCGTGTATAAGCACTTCAGCTGTTCCCATGTTTGTCGCTAACGGAATGGCATATACGTCACAAAGACGAATAAGGGCACTAACATCCGGCTCGTGTGGTTGAGCGGTTAATGGATCTCGGAAAAAAATGACCATATCCATATCGTTATTTGCAATCATCGCACCAATTTGTTGATCGCCTCCAAGTGGCCCAGATTGAAAACGGTGCACAGAAAGACCGGTTGCCTCTTGAATGCGCAATCCTGTCGTCCCTGTTGCATATAATTCGTGTTCAGCTAAAATATGTTGATAAGCTGTAACAAACTGAACCATATCTTCCTTCTTTTTATCGTGTGCAATTAATGCAATTTTCAAGTTTATCGCCCCCTTATTCAATTAAATGTTCTAATCCGTATACGAGCGTTTCTAACTTCATCACCGTTTCAACAGAAAAGCGAACACCGGACATAAATGATGCACGGTTAAACGAATCGTGCCGAATCGTCAATGTTTGTCCATCGCCACCAAAAATGACTTCTTGATGCGCGACAAGCCCCGGCAGTCGAACGCTATGAATGCGCATGCCGTCATATAATGCCCCACGTGCCCCTTCCATCGTTTCTTTTTCAGCTTCATGCCCTTGGGTAAAGGAAGGGCGCACTTGTTGAATGAGCTGAGCTGTTTTTAACGCTGTACCAGACGGCGCATCAAGCTTTTGATCGTGATGAAGCTCAATGATTTCTACATGTGGAAAATATTTAGCCGCCATTTGCGCAAATTTCATCATTAAAATGGCACCAATTGCAAAGTTCGGTGCAATAATCGCACCAATTTTTTTCTCTTCCGCTATTTGTGTTAAACGCGCCAAATCGTCTTCTGTAAATCCTGTCGTACCAACGACCGGTCGAACACCGTATTGCAACGCAATCTCTGTATGCCGTTTTCCAACTTCTGGCGTTGTTAAATCGATCAATACGTCCGCTTGGACTGTTTGTAAGCAACGCTCCAAATCTGTAAAAATTGGAGCTTCAATGGCTGGAAAACCGTCGAGTTCCGCCAACGTTTTTCCTTCGTTCATTCGGTCGATGACAGCTACAAGCTCAAAATGTTTTGTTTGATGAACGAGGGAAACAGCTTCTCGTCCCATTCTCCCACGTGGTCCTGCAATGACAATTCGAATCATCGTTCCTCTTCCTTTCTCGTCCAACGATCACGATCTCGTGTTTGAAATTTATGCATGACTGCATCATGCGCTTCTTGTAAATCGATATGTAACGAATTCGCCATACATATAAGTACAAATAATAAATCGCCTAATTCTTCTTGAATCGTTTTTTCTTGTTCCGTTTTCTTTTTCGGTTTTTCACCATAATAATGATTTACTTCACGAGCGAGCTCACCTAATTCTTCTGTTAAACGGGCCAGCATGGCAAGCGGACTGAAATATCCTTCCTTAAACTGCCCGATGTATTCGTCGACTTCTTGTTGCAGTTGCCGCATCGTTTTTTCCATTATTCTCACCTCTTACATTCATGTTAGCTAAAAGTGGGACATTTGACAAATGTTTTTGACGGGTATGATGACGTTCCTCTATAATAAAAAACGCAGTCATACTCAAGGGGTGAAGATAATGAAGCTGAAAAATATCGCATTCATTTTGTTAGGTTCGGCTATTTTTGCGTTTGGACTTGTCCATTTTAATATGGAAAATAAACTCGCAGAAGGCGGTTTTACCGGGATTACACTTCTTTTATACTTTTTGTTCGGTATCGATCCTTCCATTTCAAACTTAGTACTGAACATTCCGCTCTTTTTTATCGGCTGGAAGTTGCTCGGGCGGACGACGTTTGTTTATACGATTGTCGGAACGGTTAGTTTATCTATATTTCTTTGGATTTTTCAACGGTACGGGTTTCACATTCCGCTCAATAACGACTTAACGTTAGCTGCATTATTTGCGGGGGTTTTTATCGGAGTCGGTCTCGGTATTATTTTTCGATACGGAGGAACAACAGGTGGTGTCGATATTATCGCTCGCCTCGTCTACAAATATAAAGGTGTCAGCATGGGAAAAACGATGTTTCTCTTTGACTCGTGCGTCATTTTCCTTTCTTTGCTCACATATTTACCGTACCGTGAAGGGATGTATACACTCGTCGCCGTATTCGTCGGGGCACGCGTCATCGACTTTTTACAAGAAGGGGCATATGCAGCAAAAGGGGCAACCATTATTTCTGAAAAAAGCGATTTAATTTCCGAGAAAATTATGACGGAAATGGAACGTGGCGTTACGATTTTAAAAGGAATAGGGTCATATACGAAACGCGAACGAGATGTTTTATATTGCGTCGTTGCCAAAAACGAATTGTCACGTTTAAAATCAATCATCACGTCTGTTGATCCACATGCGTTTGTTGCAATTAGCGATGTGCACGATGTGCATGGGGAAGGATTTACGTTAGACGAAAATAAACAACCGTTACATGAGTAAAAGCGTCCGACGATGGACGCTTTTATTGTTTATCCCTCACCATTTTCCCCTCTTTTTCCCCACGATATTTTCGCCATCCAACGTACGTTAACGTCATAATAATCATGCCACCAATGGACGTCATAACCCACCATAGCGACGGAAGCGTCGTCTCTTTTTTTCCGTCAGCAAACAACGCTTGTAAATCTTCTTCCATTTGTCGCAACTCTTTCATCCGCTCTGTTGCATGCAATTGGCGAAAAGCAGGGGCTTCTAAAAGCGAAATATGGGCAGATACACGTTGCACTTGTTCACGATCAGCGTTAATTTTTACGCTCGGTTCAATAAGTTCATACCGTTGTAAAAATTGATGAAACGCTTGTTGAAACGATTGTTCGTCTTCTTGCTCCATCGCTTGTTTCATCTTGTCAAATGCAGACATGACAGCGTATTTCATTTCTTTCCAGAGCGGCTGATGTTTCGAATGAACGGCATCAACAGCGAGCCGAAATTGCGTCAATTGGTTAATTCGTTGTTCCGTTGGCACACTCGACGCTGTGACCGCTCTCAACGCTTCTTCGTGCGTAGCCGTTAATACATATATGACATCCATCGAATGAATATCTTCACGAAATAATGCGAATTGTTTTTCGAAATATTCCAATAGCTGTTTCGCTTCTTGCAAGCGATCATTTTTTGTTAACTGAAGCGCTTCGTCAGAAATTTGATCGAGTTTGTCCCACTCATGTCCGTTTGCATATACTGTATACGGAAATAAACAAATCATGATAAACATCGCGATGAGTCGAATGCGCATCTCCTTGTCCCTCCTTACGATCTTACTATTGAATATATGATCGCAAAAAGAGACATAGACCTCGATTTATCGCCGACGTGAAAAAATGTACGCCACCGCAATCGAAGCAATGCTTAACCAAAATGTAAAATAGCCGATTTGTGGCGTATATTGCGCCAACATTTGATATTGTGGCATCATCCCAAACACATAATCAATAACATCGTTATGCAACGTCCAAATGGCTGCCACAACAACATGAATGAAGGACATCCGATAATAAGGAGCATACAACAACGCTTGCACGGCCATCGCTCCGTGCGATATCACAAGCATCCACCCCGCAAAGCCAAGCTGTCCTGTGACGACCAACACGAGCATATTCATGACAACAGCCCAAATGCCGTATTTCACAAGTGTAACAACCGCCAACGCTTCGATAAACGGCCAATTTGTATGACGAAGCCATGCGATTAAAACAAAAACAAAAAATAAGCTCGCGGTTGGACTATCCGGCACAAACGGAAGAAAAATGGGCGGCGTTTCGGATAGTTGTGGTCCATACCATATATACCCGTAAATCGTACCGATGATATTGACAATGAGCAGTAGTGTAAGAAACGAGCGATGCATCAACCATTCACGTATGTATAGCATGATGTTACCTCCCACCTGTACAAAAAAGCTGACTGAACATCAGTCAGCTTTTACAAATTATTCTGCTTTCAAACCTGCGACGAACTCTGCAAGTTTTTGTAACTCCTCATCTGTTCCTTTGAAAATGCCGCCTGGCATGCTGCCTTGACCATTTTTCGCAATGTTAGCAATTTCTTCAGCGGATAAACCTGTGCCGACAAGCGACGGTGCAGCTGGACCGCCTTGTAAATTTCCACCGTGGCATGTTAAACATGTGTTTGCTTCTAAAATTTTATATCCTTCTGCATTTTTGTCAATCTCTACTTCCGCACGAATTTTCCCTTGCTCGGCAGCCGCTTCCCAATCGTGTGTGACAACAGATTCCCATGTTAAGAAAATAATTGCAGCTAACGTAAGCAACATCATACCAACGGCAACTGGACGCTTCGACGGACGACGCTCCGGACCGCGATCTAAAAACGGTGCAAGCAATAACGCTCCGAATGCAAGTCCAGGAATAATAATTGCCCCAACAACCGTATACGGACCAGATGCGTATGAGTACTTCAATAGCTGGTATAAGAATAAAAAGTACCAGTCTGGAAGCGGAATATAGCTTGTATCTGTCGGATCTGCAACCCGCTCAAGCGGTGACGGATGCGCAACAGTTAAACTTAAAAAACCGATCAAAAAGACAGCACCGACCATCCATTCTTTTAATAAGAAGTTTGGCCAAAACGCCTCTGTTTTTCCGGGATATTCAGAATAGTCTTTCGGGATGTTCGGCTTACGCACAGCTGGCACGCGCGAGTCACCGACAAATTTCATTCCTTTTCCCCGATGCATAGCATTCCCTCCTTTATACTAAATTTTACAGTGGACCAGAAATTCCTTGTTTCCGAATCATTAAGAAGTGGGCTGCCATTAATCCTAATAATGCTGCTGGCAAGAAAAATACGTGAATAGCAAAGAAACGCGTTAACGTTTGAGCACCGACAATTTCAGGATGACCTGCTAACAACGTTTTAATTGTCGAACCAATGATTGGTGTTGCTTCAGCAATTTGCAATCCTACTTTTGTAGCAAAAAGAGCTTTCATGTCCCATGGTAATAAATAACCTGTGAAGCCAAGTCCCATCATGACCATGAAAATAAGAACACCAACGATCCAGTTCAATTCACGTGGTTTTTTGTAAGCACCTTGGAAAAATACGCGCAACGTATGTAGAAACATCATCACGATGACGAGACTAGCTCCCCAGTGATGCATGCCGCGTACAATTTGTCCAAACGCAACTTCATTTTGCAAGTAATAAACGGATTCCCAAGCATTCTTAATATCTGGCACATAATACATTGTTAAAAACATACCAGATAAAATTTGAATAACTGTGACGAAAAACGTTAAACCGCCGAAGCAGTAAACAAATGCTGAAAAGTGATGCGCAGGGTTTACGTGCTCAGGCACTTCATGATCTGCGATATCGCGCCACAAAGGCGTAATATCTAAACGCTCGTCAATCCAATTATAAATCTTGTTAAGCATGTATTACGCCTCCCCTCGTGGTTTCGCTTTGCCTAAATATAACGTACCGTCTTTTATTTCGTATTCATAACGGTGCAATGGAGCTGGCGGTGGCGTATTTGGTACGTTCGTTCCATCCTTCTCATATAACCCATAGTGACAAGGGCAAAAGAAACGGTTTGGATTGTTTTTATCACCGTTCCAGTTCACCGTACAGCCAAGATGGGTACAAATGGGTGATAGGGCAACGATATCCCCATTTTCATCTTTAAACACCCAAGCTGATCTTGGCTCTTCCGACTCGTACCACGCATCTTTTACTTTTACTTTAAAGTCAAAGCGCTGTGGCTCTGTCGTAATGTCCTTCACTTGGGCTACAGCAACCATATCTTGCCCAGCTTCCTCTTTTAAAATCGGATCTAAGGCGAAGCGTACCATTGGTGACAAAATGCCGGCTGCCATAAATCCGCCTACACCTGTTAGCGTGTAGTTTAAAAATTGCCGTCTTGACACGCGATGCTTTTTCTCGCTCATCGTTTTCCCCCCTCTATACGAAGTTAAGTCCATTCGGACGAATTGTTATAACACATATATAAAACTAGGACAACCTAATGATATATCATGTTTCCACCAAGGTCAATATAATGATAGTGTAAACGCTATCTAATTTTTTAACGTCCATTTTGTCACTAATGCATCCATCACTTGCTCAACTTGTTGACGCACGACTTTTTGCTTATATGTGTCATCTGCATGTTCAAGCGGAAGCGCTGGCACATAAACAAACGTTTCATCTGCGATATCCGCATGGGAAGTGATGAAACATACGTGTTGAAATCCTGCTTGTTTCAACATGTTTGTCCATTCTTGCACACGCGCTTGTATTTGCTCTTGTACGAAATATGTCAATGGTGGAAATAACATCACCCTCCCTTTAAACTGTCGCTCCACTTCGTTTGTAACGAGCAACGTATGCTCGCTCATTTCAGCAAACGCTTTCATATTTGTGCTCCCTATCGGTATGCACGGAACGAGCGCTGTGTCAACATATTCTTTCGCTTGTTGATACATGTCCACATCTTTTGCTGTCCATTTCATTCAAATCACTCCTTATGTTTCCATCTTACACGAAACTTATATGTATTTTTTTGAACATTTTGTGACAAATATATACATCGTAAAAAGCGTTGCGAAACCACGGGGTTAACGCAACGCTTTTAATTGTTCGGTCAGCTCGCGAAATTTTTGTTCATCTTGCTGATCTAGCGCCTCATCAATTAACCGCATAATTTTTTGGCGTTGAAAATGTTGAATCGATTGATGAACGATTGTTTCAACGAGTTGTTCATCTTGCTTGTTCGTTCTTTTTGGCATATATGGATTTTCTTCGAGTACCGCCACATATTGTGGCGAATGGAAAGCACCGCGAAAATTCAGCTGAATGTAAATATCTTCATCACGATTTAAACGAATGTCGTGAAACGATTTTTCTGCATCTGTCGTAACGACGTTTTGCTTATAAAATCGAAATGGCACATCGTCGACACAATGTGTTGACATCATCATGCCGCGCGGACAATATTCTGCATGTTCAACAAAGTGCACTTTTTCCATAAGCGTATCATGACTAAGTAAGTAGTTTAAAATCCACACACATTCACGACGTTTTAATTGATAATTGTTTAAAAACCAACGAACAAACTCTTTCTTCTCCCGAACGGAAACCATTCCCTTCCCCCCTTGCATCCGAATGACAGCTTCATTCAAACTGCAACATCATATGGGCAACCTCTTCGTTTGTCGGATCGATACGCAATAGTTGTTCAAATATATCTTTTGCTTTCTCTCTTCTTCCCTCCTCAAATAAAAAATAGCCAAAATCATATAAAAAGTTTGGATCATCTTTAAAAAAAGTATATGCCTCTTCATAATGATTTAATGCCTGATCATATATTTCAAGCTTTTGCTTCGCCTTCGCAAGCTCCCACTCAAATTGAGGGTCGTATTCACCTTGGGCGATCGCTTGTTGAATGACATGTACAACGTCTTCGTACCGCTCCTCATGAAATAGTAAACTCGTCTGTATAAACAACGCTTCTAAATAACCTGGATCAATGTCAAGCGCTTTTTCAATGTACGTTAGCGCTTCCTCTCGTTTTCCGATTTTTAATGCAATTTTTCCCGCATATACAAGCAATTGTTTATTCCATTCATCTATTGTTAATCCTTCTTTTGCTATTTCGTAACTTTGTTGTATATCTCCTTCTTGTTCATACGATTTCGCTAAAAATAAATAAAGAGGTACATACTCACGATCAAGCGCCTTTAACTCGCTTAATTTTGCAATAGCTGTTTTATACGCTTCAGCTTGATAGGCAGTAAATCCGTATTGAAATAACGTATGCGCATCGAAACGTTCATTTAATGCTTGCTCATAGTACGATAGCGCCTGTTCAAATTCACCAAGCAAGCTGTACGCTTCCGCTATGCGCTGGGCGATGACAGTACCTGCAATCGTTTTCGTTTTCGTGATGATTTGTTCATAATATAGCAAACTTTTTTGATATTGACCGTTCGTAAAATATAACTCCGCTAACGCAAATTGAACAAGCGGTTCGTTCGGCATTTTTTCATACGCTTTTAATAGTTTTTGTTCACTTACTTCTTCTAATCCTTGCATTTGATAAAGGTCGGCCATTAACAAACATGCGCGCACATAATACGGATCGTCTTCTTCTATATCGATCAACAACTCGAGCGCTTCTTCCTCTTTATCCATTTCTGTATATATTTCTGCTAAAAAAAGTTGTAGTCCACGTTCGTCTGGATAACGTGTAAGCAACATACGAACGAGCGATTCCGCTTCTTCTAACAATCCCCACGAAAATAGTTGGTCAGCTAACGTATATCGCTCTTCATCGCTTCCGTTTTGTTTTATTTGTTCCGCAAGCGCTAATGCGCGCTCCACATCTCCTTGTTCAACGAGTTGCACGATTTGATCTAATTTTCCCATCAATCTCACCCTCATCATTCGTATCGTCACGCTTTATCATACCATCGAACAAATAAGCATGCAAAAAAAGAAGCTGATCCGTCATGGAATCAGCTTTGTAACATGCGAAGATGATCAAAAAACGTCGGATATGATACTGCAATTGCTTCAGAATGCTGAAGGGTGACACTTCCTTTTGTGATACACGCTGCGATCGCTAACATCATGCCGATGCGATGATCACCGTAGCTATCGACAACCGTATTTTCTGCATAAAGCGGTGTTTTTCCATGAATAATCATTCCGTCTTCTGTCGCTTCGATATCGGCGCCAAGCTTCCGCAATTCGGACACAACTGTTGCGATGCGGTCCGTCTCTTTGACTTTCAATTCGCTTGCGTCTGTAATGATTGTTGTCCCTTCGGCTTGCGTCGCTAAAAGAGCAATAATCGGAATTTCATCAATTAATCGTGGGATGATATCGCCACCGATGTGCGTCGCCTTCAATGTCGATGTGCGAACAGTAATATCCGCAACAGGTTCACTTTCTTCATGGCGAACATTTTTAATCGAAATATTTGCCCCCATGTTCTTTAATACATCAATAATACCTGTACGCGTCGGATTGATTCCGACATGTTTTAACGTAATTTCGCTGTTCGGGACGATCGCACCAGCGACTAAAAAGAAAGCAGCAGAAGAAATATCGCCCGGCACTTCTATATCAATCGCCTGAAGCGTTTGTCTCCCTGTAACAGAAACACTTAATCCATCAACGCGCACGTCTGCACCGAATGCTCGCAACATACGCTCGGTATGATCGCGCGATTGATGTGGTTCAATAACCGTTGTTGTCCCTTCCGCATGCAAACCAGCAAGCAAAATGGCTGATTTGACTTGCGCACTTGCAACAGGGGAATGATATGTGATTGGCTGGAGTTGTCCGCCTCGAATCGCTAACGGCGTGTAGCGTCCTTCCTCTCTCCCGTCAATGTGCGCCCCCATTTGTTTAAGCGGTTTTGTCACGCGATCCATTGGCCGTTTTGCGATCGAATCATCCCCGATTAAACAAGCATGAAACGGGCAAGCGGCTAAAATACCTAACAATAAACGTGTCGTCGTACCTGAGTTGCCGACGTTTAATATATGTGTAGGCTCTATTAATCCATCAATCCCTTTTCCTTCAACGATGACTTCATTGCCTTGTTGTGTGATGACTACACCCATTTTGCGAAAACAATCAATTGTACTTAAACAGTCTTCACCTGTTAAAAAATTTGTTATTCGCGTCGTTCCGTTCGCTAATGCACCAAACATCACGGCGCGATGAGAAATCGATTTATCTCCCGGAACAGCAATTTCTCCTCGCAATGCGTGGATATTTGTTTTTAACTCCATTATTTATTCCACCCTCTTTTACACAACGTACGTTTCATAGCTCGTATTCGCTTCAATGCAACGTTTCGCTCGTTGACGGTCATCTTCTGTTTGAAAACTTAAACGAAGCACACCGTAAATATCTTCACGCGTTTCGATAATGCGAATATTTGTAATGCTAATGCGCTCTTTTGCTAAATAACCTGTAATTTCTGAAATAACCCCCGGGTAGTCTGGCACATCGACGTATAAATCGTAAAAGGAAGGGATCGCCCCTTTCGTTCGAACAGGCAACCCGTCACGAAACTGTTTTGCTTCATGAAAATAGTGATAAATGCGCTCACTATCCCCATCAGCAACATACGTACGAATTTTTTTCATTTCCTCGATCCAGCGATCAAACAGTTGCAACAATTCCTCTTTATTATGTATAAAAATATCGCGCCACATTTCCGGATTACTTGAAGCGATGCGCGTAATATCACGAAAGCCACCCGCGGCTAATCGGCTTACCAGTTCATCTTCTCGCTCATATTGTTGTGCCTGATGAACGAGGCTTGCAGCAATGATATGCGGAAAGTGGCTAATAACACCGGCGATGCGGTCGTGCTCCCTCGGCGTTAACATAACAAAGTGGGCTTTCGTTCCTTCAAGCCAATGTTTTAGTCGTATGACATCTTCTTCTTTCACATGTTCTGTTGGTGTTAAAATGTAAAAAGCATTTTCAAATAAATGGGCACGCGCAGCAACAACACCGCTTTTATGCGAGCCAGCCATCGGATGTCCACCGATAAACGCTACCCCTTTTTCTAATAGTGGCAACGCTTGTTCGACAATGCGCTCTTTTGTGCTTCCAACATCGGTTACAATGACGTGCGATCGTAACGGAAGATGAGCTAATTCTCGAAGCAATTGCTCTGTTTGAACAACAGGTACAGCAAGCACAATGACATCCGCTTCACATGCACCATGAGCAAACGACGGTACCGCTTCGTCAATGACACCGAGCGAACGCGCTAGGCGCATCGATTCATCTGATACGTCATATCCAATGATTGTCGCGTCCGAATGCGCTCGCTTGATCGCAAGCGCAATTGAACCGCCAATTAAGCCGAGACCGGCAACTAAAACGTTTCCTTGCAAAATGAGTCCCTTCTTTCTTTCAACATGTGTGTTAACGCACGAATGATTGTTTCGTTTTGTTCTGCCGATCCGACTGTAATGCGCACAGCTGTCGGAAAGCCGAGGGCGCATCCTGAACGAACGATGATCCCGCGCTGGAGTAAATACGTAAATACTTCGTCACCACTAAAGCCGAAATCAATTAAAATAAAATTCCCTTCCGACTTGTAATAGCGCAAACTATGCTCCTCGCAAAATGAGTAAAATTGCTCTAAACCTTGTTTATTTTTTTGTGCACATTGTTGAATAAATGTTTGGTCTTTTAATGCAGCGAACGCAGCGGCTTGAGCAAGACGAGACGTATTGAACGGTTCACGCGCTGGCTCAATCGCTTGCAGAAGATGTTCATGTGCAATGCCATATCCGATACGAAGTGCGGCTAACCCGTACGCTTTAGAAAACGTGCGTAAAATCATCATATTTTCATATTGTTGAAGCAAAGAAACCGTATTCGGATAATCTTCCGCTTGCACGTACTCATAATACGCCTCATCGACAACAACGAGCACATGTTGTGGCACTTTGTTTAAAAAAGCGCGTAAAGATGCGTCATTAACATACGTCCCTGTCGGGTTGTTTGGACTGCAAATCCAAACGACGCGCGTATTATCATCGATCGCTTCAAGCATCGCTTCTAAATGATGATGTCCGTCTTGAAGCGGAATTTCGCGCACTTCCGCGCCTTCGATGATCGCATTATGACGATATTGTGGAAACGTCGGCGTAGCCATTACCGTGTTCGTTCCTTTTTGTAAAAATGCCCGACAAATGATTTGAACGACTTCATCAGAGCCATTTCCGAAAATAAGTTGTTTTTCACTAATACCAATGTGCGCTGCGAGCGCCTCGCGCAACGTGCGACTGTATCCATCAGGATACAACGCTAAATCATCGAGCTCTTTCATCACAGCTTGTCGAACAAGCGGTGAACATCCGTACGGATTTTCGTTTGATGCAAGTTTCATTACCTTTTCTAACTGATATTCGCGTTTTACTTCTTCAATCGGTTTGCCCGGTTGATACGGTTTTAGTTGTTTCAGTTGTTGTTTCACTTTCATTTTTCCTCACCCTTTTCAATGGTTCAATGAGCGAAGCGACATATTGGGAAAAAGCGATGAGCGCATTTGAACGCGTATGCGCATCGTTCAATTCGTCTTGAAGCTGTTCAATCTTTTTTACGATGGCGCTACCGATAACGACACCATCACATATATGTTGAAGTCGCTCTACTTGTTCAGCCGTAGAAATACCAAATCCAACGACGATAGGAACACGGCTATATGATTTTACTTGTTGCAAAAATTCGTGCAATTGCTTCGGCAATGAATCCCGAATGCCCGTCACACCTAATGATGACACGCAATATAAAAACGATTGGGCTTGCGATGCAATCATCGCGATGCGCTCATGAGACGTTGGAGCGACAAGTGAAATATAAGGAATGTCATATGTGTCGCCTAATGTTCTCATATGCTCGCTTTCTTCAAACGGTAAATCTGGAATGAGTACGCCGCTCGCACCATTTTGTTGCGCTAAAGCAAAAAAGCGTTCTTCTCCTAATTGTAACACAGGATTGTAATACGTAAAGACAATAATCGGAATTTTTACACCTTTTTTTCTCATTCGCCCGATGAGTTCAAGCGCTCTTGTTAAGGTCATTCCATTTTTTAGAGCTCGACTCGCTGCCCGTTGAATAATCGGCCCATCTGCAAGCGGATCGGAGTACGGTACACCGAGTTCTAATATCGTTGCACCTGCCTGTTCAAGAGCAATAGCTAAATCGATCGTCACCTCTTCACACGGATCGCCCGCCACGATAAATGGAATAAAATGTTTCATTTCCGTTCATCCCCTTCCAAATAGTTCATCACCGTTTGTACATCTTTATCGCCTCTTCCTGATAAACAAACGAGAATCGTTTCATGTTTTGAACGAAGGGGGGCGATTTGAAACGCTTTGGCGAGCGCATGCGCAGATTCGATTGCTGGAATGATTCCCTCTGTTTCTGCAGTCATTTGAAGTGCTGCAATCGCTTCCTCGTCCGTTACACTCTCATAACGAACGCGTCCAATATGTGCTAAATATGCATGCTCTGGTCCAACACCTGGATAATCTAAACCAGCCGAAATCGAATACGGCTCCGCAATTTGACCGTGCTCATCTTGCAATACGTATGTGAGGGAACCATGAATGACACCTTTTGTTCCTTTTGTTATCGTTGCGGCATGCTCCGTCGTATGCACACCTTTTCCAGCTGCCTCAACGCCAATACATTCAACATCATCATCTAAAAATGGATGGAACATTCCGATCGCATTACTTCCACCGCCAACACAAGCAATGATTGTGTTCGGCAGTTTTCCTTCTGCTTTTAACATTTGTTCGCGCGCTTCTTCGCCGATAATACGTTGAAATTCACGCACCATCATTGGATATGGGTGCGGGCCAACGACGGAACCAATCATGTAAAAATGATCGTCACAATGCTCCACCCAATAACGAATCGCTTCATTTGTTGCGTCTTTTAATGTACGATTGCCGCTTGTTACTGGAATGACTTGTGCACCAAGTAGTTTCATACGAAATACGTTTAATGATTGCCGTTTCACATCTTCCTCACCCATAAATACTTTGCATTCCATCCCAAAACGAGCGGCGACGGTCGCTGCGGCTACGCCGTGCTGTCCTGCACCTGTTTCAGCGATAATTTTTCGTTTTCCCATTCGTTTTGCTAACAACGCTTGCCCGATCGCGTTGTTTATTTTATGGGCACCTGTATGGTTTAAGTCTTCACGTTTAAAGTACATTTTCGCCCCGCCTAATCGTTCTGTCAAGTTTTTTGCAAATGTTAAGGCGGTCGGACGACCTGAATATTCATACAAATGATGCATATATTCCGCATGGAACGAAGGATCAGCCAATGCTTCATGCAATTGGCGCTCTATATCAGCTAACGGACGCATTAATGTTTCTGGAACAAACTTTCCACCAAACATACCAAAGCGACCACGTTCATTTGGCAATGTCAACATATTTTCACCTTCTGTTCAATTTGTTTTATTTTTTGTTCACTTTTATGCTCGTTTTCTTCAATTCCGCTACTAATGTCTATACCAAACGGTTTATAGACTAACAATTGCTCAACATTGTTCGGCGTAATGCCTCCAGCAATGAAGCATGGAACACCTTGGCGAGTCGCTTCTTCCATGTAATACGGAACAACGCTCCAATCAAACGAGATGCCTGTTCCGCCCCACGCTCCTTTCCGACCGCTATCAATAACAAAGCCGTCCGCGATTCCTTTCCAAGCGCGCATATATGTCCACGCCTCTGGGGCATGATGAATGACTTTCCAAACAGGAAGTTGAAACGTTTCTTTTAGTTGCTTTACCGTTTGCATCGTCTCCATTCCATGACATTGAATGATCGATAAAGGAACGTGTTCAACAACAGACGCGACAGACACGATCGTTGGATGAACGAAAACGCCAACGATTTTTTTCTCGCCAAGTTCAACGCCAGATAGCCATCGTCTCACATTTTCCGGTTCGACTTTCCGCTTGCTTTCAGCAAAAACAAACCCGATATAATCTGCTTGGCTTTTGGCAACACGTTGCACATCTTGCAACGAACGATTGCCACAATATTTTAAAACGGTCATATTTCACGCTCCCCAAATAATTCATAAATGGCTACATCGACAGCTGGCTTCCGCATCAATGCTTCGCCAACAAGCATCGCGTGCGCACCAACTTGCTGTACCGTCTGCATGTCATCGTATGTGTGAATGCCACTTTCACTCACAATGATGCACGGAGGCAAAAGCGGAACAATTTGTTTTGTGACATGAAGCGATGTGTGAAACGTCGTTAAATCACGATTGTTAATACCAATCACTTTCGGTGTGAAACGTTTTAAAATCGCTTCAACTGTTTTTGGAGCGTGCACTTCTACTAAACATTGCAATCCCATTTCGTGCGCTTCTTCATATAGTTCATGCAAAAAACTCGGATCAAGCGCTTCACCAATGAGTAAAATCGCATCTGCCCCAATACGCACACTTTCGATAAGTTGTTTGCGATCAATAATAAAGTCTTTACGTAAAATTGGGATTTGCACGTGTCGTTTCACTTGCGTCACATACGAACGATGGCCAGCGAAATATCGTTCATCTGTTAAAACAGACACGGCATCCGCACCTGCCTGTTCGTATGAGCGGGCAATATCAACAACATTCACATGTTGTCGAATGATTCCTTTCGATGGTGATGCTTTTTTCACCTCTGCAATCAGTCCTAAAACACGATGCGGTTTTGCTAAAGCATCGTAAAACGAACGGCGTGGAAGTTGTTCGTACATTTCAGGCAATTGTAACGATGCCACTTCTTCTCTCTTTGTTTGCAAAATTGCCTCAAGCATACATCACACCTCGCAATCGTTGTAAATACGCATAAGCACGACCGGTTTCAATGGCTCGCTTCGCCATATCGACTCCATCAGCAATATCCGATGCTGCACCAGCAACGTATAAAGCAACGCCGGCATTTAGTAAAACGATATTTGTCGCACTTTCATTTGCACGTTGAGCAAATACACGTTCAATAAGGTTGGCGCTCTCGCTTACGCTATGAACGCATATGTCAGATAAACAGCCGCGCGGTAATCCTACGTCTTCTGGTGTGATGATGTGTTGAGTCATATGACCGTCTTTTAGTTCAATCAATTGCGTTTCTGCGGCGATGCTACATTCATCTAACCCATCACTGCTTGTGACAAACACCGTATGTTCTGTTCCGATTTGTTGTAGTGCTTCCGCCATGTTTCGTGCATCTTTTTCATTAGGTACGCCAATAATTTGCCTTTTTGGGAGAGCTGGGTTGACAAGCGGACCGAGCAAATTAAATACTGTGCGCATTTTTAAGCTTTGGCGAACAGGTGCAACATGTTTCATCGCCTCGTGATAAAAGGGAGCGAATAAAAAAACGAGCCGATGTGTACGCAATGCTTGCTTTGCTTCTTCTTCTGTCTTTGGCATCGGAATAAGGAAATGCTCGATCACATTGGCGCTTCCGCTTGTCGATGAGACGGCACGATTGCCATGCTTCGCAACAGGGATATCGAGCGATGCGACAAGCAAGGCCACCGCTGTCGAAATATTGAACGTCCCTTTTCCGTCTCCACCTGTTCCACACGTATCAATGACCGGTTCGTCGAACGAAACCGTTCGCATTCGTTCACGCATCGCCCGAATAAAACCAACAAGCTCATCGACCGTTTCACCGCGAAAACGCAACAAAACTAAAAAAGCAGCTACTTGTTTTTCGTCCACTTCCCCGCTCATCATCGCATGCATCGCCTCATACGCTTCTTGTTCCGTTAACGTTTGTTGGGCGGCACATTTATGCAAAAATCGTTCAAACATGTTGTTCCCCTCCTTTAAATACGCGTTCTGCAAGCTGAATGGCATGAATTAAGGCGCTCGCCTTATTTCTCGTTTCTTTCCACTCCAGTGCAGGCGATGAATCGGCAACAACTCCAGCACCAGCCTGCACATATGCCACTTTATTTTTTAATACTGCTGTGCGAATTGCTATGCACGAATCAATGTTGCCATCGAAGCCGATATATGCAATCGTTCCCGCATATACGTTGCGGGCGGTCGGCTCTAACTCTTGAATAATTTGCATCGCCCGAATTTTTGGTGCTCCGCTCACCGTCCCGGCAGGAAAAGCCGCAAGGAGCGCGTCAAGCGGGTGAACGTCATCGCGAAGCGTTCCCGTTACTTTTGAAATTAAATGCATAACGTGCGAAAACTTCCCGATTTGCATCAATTGTGGGGTGCGCACCGTTCCATATTTTGCAACGCGACCGATGTCGTTGCGAGCTAAGTCGACAAGCATGTAATGTTCCGCTCGCTCTTTTGGGTCATGAAGTAACTCGTTCATAAGCGCCGCATCTTCGTGCTCATTTTTACCGCGACGCCGCGTCCCTGCAATTGGATCAATTTCAAGCTCTCTGTTTCGTACTTGGATCAGTTTTTCTGGGGAACTGCCAACAATATGTTCTTCACTAAGTTTTAAATAAAATAAATATGGCGATGGATTTAATAGACGCAACAAGCGATATAGCTCGATTCCATCAATGGGCGTTTCGATCGCAAATCGTTGCGACAAAACGGCTTGAAAAATGTCTCCACTTGCAATGTACGTTTGAATGTTTCGAACCGCTTTATAAAACATTTGTTTGTCCATATTTGAATACACACGCTCAAACGAAACCGGTATATTCGGATCAACCATCATGTGCGCTTGCTCATCATAACCGTGAACGATTTTGCGTGCCAACTCATCTATTTTTCGACAAGCAGCCTCGTATTTTTCGGCTTGTTTTGCTTCATCATCCATTTCTGTTAAACGAACGTAATGAATGAGTAATAGCTCTTTTTTTACATGATCGAAGGCGAAAAGTGATTCACAAACGACAAAATGGACAATTTTCATTTGCAAATCGTTATACGCATGATATGGGACTTTCTCAATGGAAGAAATAAAATCGTAGCTAATATAACCGACAGCTCCTCCACGAAATGGGACGTCTAATGATAACAGTTGAACGTTTAAATGATGTTGCATCATTGCAAATGCTTCTTGTATTGTTGCTGTACACGCGAGTACTTGTTGATGTTCTTTCACAAAAAATTGTTTGCCGTCATCGCTTTCAATCGATACAAACGGGCGAATGCCGATGAATGAATAGCGCGACCAAGGGGACATATCGTCCTTGCTTTCAAGCAAAAACGCTGCCTCATCGCGTAACGCCATCAATAGCTGAATCGGTTGAAACGTATCTGCAAAAAAACGGCGTACAATCGGAATCGTTCGAAACTGGGAAGCTGTTTGTAAAAATGTAGCTATATCCATGATCGTTCTCCTTTCTTGGAGAATGAACATGAGAGGAAACGAAGGGGGAAACAAAAAAGCCTAAAGACGGGCAGTCTTTAGGCGTACGTATCCTAATGATCCTCTGCTCCGCTCTCACTCATTCTCTACTCAACTCTTACTCTACTCAACTAGCTCATAAATCATCATATTATATGTCTGACTTTTTTGTCAACTGTAAGTCTGGCCGAAGCTGGACGGCATCACGTAAATATATGTGGTGAATATCTTGCTGTGAGCGCTTCGTATGTACAGTCATCATGACACGAATACATTTCGGCAATGCATGAGGAACGTTAATTTCTCGCATACACATAACAGGAACATACGTCCAACCATCGAAATGACGCAATGCCTTAGCTGGAAACGTGGCGTTTAAATCATCTGTCATCGAAATAAGAATGGATACAACATCTTCTGCATGTACATCGTTTTGACGAATCATTTCTGTCAGCAATCGCTTCGTCTCGTCTATAATTTCTCGTTCATCGTTATCATTTACCGTCGTTGCCCCGCGAATCGCTCGAATCACACTTTCCTCTCCCTTCTTCGGCAAACGCGTATAACCATCGCAATAGTTGTTCATCGCTTATTTGTTCAACACATACGGTTCCGATCTCTTTCATTAGCACCATACGCACCGTTTGATCTTTCGCTTTCTTATCTTTTTTCATTTTGTCGAGCAAACGTTCAGGCGATACGTGTGACGGAAGGGATGTCGGAAAACCGTAACGATGGAATAACGTCCGAAATGACGAATAAAAAAGCGGTTGATTGTAAAAACGCTCGCTCACAAAAATAGCAAATAACATGCCGAGGGCAACCGCATCTCCATGCGTCATTACCCCATAGCCGAGTTCACTTTCTAAAGCATGACCGAGCGTATGACCAAAGTTTAAATAAGCGCGAACCCCTTGCTCTTTTTCATCTTTGGCGACAATAGCTGCTTTAATTTCAATCCCTCTTTGAATCGCATATTGCAAACGATCGCCACGTAAATCATCTAGCTGTTGCACGTTCGCTTGTAACCAGCCGAAAAAAGCGCGATCATAAATTAAGGAGTGTTTCATAATTTCTGCGAAACCTGATCTCATTTCTCGTTCAGGAAGCGTATGGAGTAAGGAAATATCGTAAAAAACGAGTTCAGGCTGGTAAAAAGCTCCGATCATATTTTTTCCAAGCGGATGATTGATAGCCGTTTTTCCTCCAACAGCACTATCGTGCGCAAGTAGCGTTGTCGGTACTTGAATGAAACGAATGCCGCGCATATATGTCGCTGCAACAAAACCGGCTAAATCTCCGACGACCCCTCCCCCGAGCGCAACAATTAACGAATGACGATCGAGATGATTTGTTAACGCTGCCGTATGGCATGCATAAAATTGTTCAAATGACTTCGCTTCTTCTCCACTCGGAATAATATGCGTGTACACACGATCATACGTTTGATGGAGCGTTTTCTTCACGTCATCTAAGTAAAGCGAAGCAACGGTTTCATCTGTAATAATGAGCACAGCTGTTACATGCGGACAAACACGATCGATCACGCGATCGATCATATGCAGCACTTCATTTCCAATGACGACTTCGTACCGTTTTGATGGCGTATCAATGTGAATGCGTTTCATCATTAAAACTCCTTTGCGTACCGGCGCATCGCTTCGACATTTTCGATGATCAAATCGATGCGATCTTGTCCAAATTGTTCGACAATAGCATTCGCAATTTCCCATGCTACAACAGCTTCAGCCACGACGCTTGCTGCTGGGACTGCGCAACTATCAGAGCGTTCGATGCTTGCCGCAAACGGTTCTTTTGTCTCAATATCGACACTCATAAGCGGCTTATATAACGTCGGAATCGGCTTCATCACTCCGCGTACAACGATCGGCATACCCGTCGTCATCCCGCCTTCAAATCCGCCAAGTCGGTTCGTTTTGCGCGTATATCCCGTTTCTTCGTTCCATATAATTTCGTCGTGCACTTCGCTTCCAAAGCGACGTGCCGCTTCAAATCCGATACCGAACTCAACGCCTTTAAATGCGTTAATGCTCACGATCGCCGCGGCAATTTTTGCATCTAACTTTCGGTCGTAATGCACATAGCTCCCGACACCAACTGGAACACCTTCAACAATGACTTCGACAATTCCACCAATCGAATCGCCTTTTTCTTTCGCTTCATCAATGGCCGCCATCATCTTTTTTTCCGCTTCTGCATCAAAACAGCGAACAGGAGATTGTTCTGTCACTTGTTGTAATTCCTCAAGCGATGTGTATGCGGTATGTTCCGCCTTTACCCCACCAATTTCAACGACGTGACTGGCGATACGAATACCTAATTCTGCTAAAATACGCTTCGCTACCGCTCCTGCTGCCACCCGCACCGTTGTCTCACGTGCAGAAGAGCGCTCTAGCACATTGCGCATATCGCGATGACCATACTTTATTGCTCCATTTAAGTCCGCATGTCCCGGACGTGGGCGTGTTACTTTTCGTTTCACTTCTTCTGTATCATCAGTAAGCGGTTCGATACCCATAATGTTCGTCCAATGTTTCCAATCGCGATTTTCAACGACGAGTGTAATCGGAGAACCGAGCGTTTTTCCATGACGGACACCGCTTAAAATTTTTACTTCATCTTTTTCAATTTGCATGCGTCGCCCGCGACCATATCCTTTTTGTCGGCGCGCCAAATCTTCGTTAATATGTTCCGCTAAAAGCGTCAATCCTGCAGGGACGCCTTCAATAATGGTTGTTAACTGTGGACCATGTGATTCACCAGCTGTTAAGTACCGCAATTCTCTCTCTCCCTTCATCTCTTTAAAGCGATTATGTATGAATATAGCACATTTTTCCCGCGGACGTAACCCCTTAATTGCACAGAAAGCGACCGAATTCGGCCGCAACTACATTTTTCGATAAAAAAACGTATCTTCTACTTCAAAACCGTATGCCGTCGGATTAAAAATTTGTTCCGTACTACCAACGAAAAAAATTCCCCCAGGGCGAAGAGCGCGATTAAACTTTAAGTACAATTCATGTTTTGCTTCTTCCGTAAAGTAAATAAGTACGTTGCGGCAAACGATTAAGTCAAAACCTGTATCAAATGGATCGGCAAGCAAATTATGTTTTTTAAACGTCACTGTTCGTTTAATGTCATCGATAATTTTATAGTGAGATCCTTCTTTGACAAAAAATTTTTTCTTCACGTCCTCTGGCACTTCTTGAAGGGAACGCTCCATATAAATACCAAGCTTCGCACGAGCCATGGCGTTATCATCAATGTCAGTAGCTAATACAGATACTTGCGATAATGGCATGAACTTAGATAAAATAATGGCCAATGTATACGGTTCTTCTCCAGTTGAGCAGGCAGCGCTCCATACTTTTAACCGTTTGTTTTTTTCAAGAAGTTTCGGAATAATTTTTTTCTCCAACACTTCCCATCGTTTTGCATTGCGGAAAAATTCAGATACGTTAATCGTCATGCGGTCTAAAAACTCATGATACAACGCTTGGTCATGATTCATCGCCCGAAAAAATTCATCAAAATTTTTAAATCCTTTCTTTTCATAGAGAGAAGTTAATCGCCGTTTCATTTGCGCTTCTTTGTATAGCGCTAAATCGATGCCTGTTTTTCGTTTCACGTTTGCAATAAATTGTTGATAATCACTCATACAAAAAACTCCTCTTCCTTTTCTTTCATACATACAGTATAACGAAAATGTGAAAAAACAGAAATAAAAAAATAAAGATAGGCATGTGCCTACCTTTTTTAATATACCCACTCGTTCATTAGCTTGCTGTAGGAAACGAGTTCTTCTTCTTTGAAAAATAGTTGAATTTCGCGCGCCGCGCTCTCTTTCGAGTCAGAGCCGTGAATAATATTTTTTCCGACCGTTAAGCCGAAATCACCGCGAATTGTGCCTGGCAACGCTTCTTGTGGGTTCGTTTTCCCCATCATTTGACGAGCTGTTGCGATAACATTTTCGCCTTCCCATACCATCGCAAATACTGGACCGGACGTAATAAATTCAACGAGCTCACCGAAAAACGGACGCTCTTTATGCTCCGCATAATGTTGTTCAGCAAGTTCACGCGATACTTGCATCAACTTTGCACCAACAAGCTGAAAACCTTTGCGCTCAAAACGAGCAACGATGTCACCGATAACACCGCGTTGTACCCCATCTGGTTTGACCATTAGAAATGTTCTTTCCATGACGAATTCTCCACCCCTGATACGTTATGTATTGGAACTGACTCCCTTGCAATTATATCATTTCGTACGCAAATTAGCAATATTCGCCATGAAAACGATTTAATTTTTTAATATTTTCGCTTACCAATATACTTTGCAATGTTATAAAGCGCGGTCCAAGCACGGTTGCGTGGCAGTTTTTGTAACGTATCGAGTGCTTTTTGCAAATAGCGATCCCCAAGCTCATACGATTTTTCAATCGCATTTGTTCGCTTAATCCCATCAATGACATCCGCCATTTCACGATTTGTCGTATGTTCGTTTACTTTCATAATTTGTTCTTTTACCGTCCGCTCTTTCATTGCATATAAAACAGGGAGCGTCACATGCCCTTGTGATAAGTCGCTTCCTGCCGGTTTGCCGAGTTGTTTTTCTGTTCCAATGAAATCAAGAATGTCGTCTGTAATTTGAAACGACATACCGACGTAATAACCAAACCAATACAATGTTTTATGCACAGCTTCTGGCGCTCCTGCTACGACCGCGCCAAGTTGGCAACTTGCCGCAATGAGCAACGCCGTTTTTCTTTTAATTCGTTGCAAATAGCGACGTAAATTTTGATCGAATCGATATTTATCACTAATTTGCTCAATTTCCCCTCGACATACTTCCACAATGGTGTTAGCTAAAATGCGGTGGGCAACTGGATCATCAATTTCGCACATTTGCTCAAGCGCCCGAGCGAACAAATAGTCACCAACATACATCGCGAACCGATCGCCCCATTTCGCTTGAATCGTCTCTTTTCCGCGTCGTAACATCGCCCCGTCAATCACATCGTCATGGACAAGAGATGCCATATGAATGAGCTCGAGCGCGACAGCTACTCGCTTCATCTTCTCAAAATGATATGTACCAAATTGTCCACCGAGCAAAACAAACACCGGTCGAATGCGCTTTCCACCCGCCTCAAGCAAATGTAACGATGCTTCATTGACGAGCGGATCAGACGCTTGCACGGTCAACTTTAATTGTTCTTCAATTTTGTTTAAATCCCCGTTCAAAAACGAATACATCGCTTTTAGCTTCATTATAATTCACCTTAACGTCCATCAGGTTTATGTCCGAGATGCATCGCTGCCACTCCAAACGTATACGGTTTCACTTGTACGTTTACAAAACCAGCCTGCCGAAACATATCCGCTAGCTCGTCCATTCCTGGAAATTCACGTGCTGACTCTTGCAACCACGAGTATTCTTCGTAACTTTTCGCGAAAATTTTCCCAAAAAAAGGCATGATATAACGAAAATACGCATAGTACAGCTGTCGAAAACCGATGAGCGTCGGTTGTGATGTTTCTAAACAAACAACTTTTCCGCCTGGTTTTACGACGCGATACATTTCTTTTAACACTGTCATATAATCAGGAACGTTTCGCAATCCGAAACCGATTGTGACATAATCGAACGTGTTATCAGGAAACGGCAAGCTCATCGCATTGCCATGTACGAGTGTCACGTGCTGAAAACCGCGTTCTTTTACTTTTTCCTCCCCAACCTTTAGCATATTACGACTAAAATCGAGTCCATACACTTCACCGTTAGGTCCAACGGCTTCGGCTAACGCGATCGTCCAATCTGCCGTTCCACAACATACATCGAGCGCTTTCGTTCCTTTTTGTACGTTCATTCGTTTCATCGTATCTTTCCGCCATGCGACATGACGTTTAAAGCTAATAACAGAATTCATCCGATCGTAATGATCAGAAATTTTTTCGAACACGCGATGCACACGTTCTTCTTTTGATTGTTGCATAAAATCCCCTTCTTTCAACTGAAATCAAACGAGGAGATGAGAGAATTGCTCTTTTACTTCTTTGTGTACATGAAACGGGAGAAGATCTTGTAATTTTCGCTTGCAGTGATCGATGTAATTCAAGGCCTCCAACTTCGCTCTCTCACGATAAACACGTTTTAGCGCAAATAAGTAACACGCCACTTCCCCCCACTCGTGGGCATGCACGTGTTCTGCAAGCTGCCGAAGCAACGCAGATTCAATGACAGCGATGCAATGAAAACGCTCAAGATCATTTGACGACAATTGCTGCAAGCGAATTTTTTGTATATTGATCTCTTTAATCGCTTCGGCAAAACGACGAATGAGTGAAATGTCGTGTCGTCGCGCTAAAAAGTCGTAGTACAATCCGCTATATAAATCTCCCGCAAGTACAGTCAACTGCTTTTGTTGTGAAATTTGTTGCTCATCTACTTCATCATGGGTGTCAAGGGCGAGTTGAATTAACATCATAGCAAACACATAATCGAGCGCGATGTTTTCTTCCACTTGAGCCGAACGTAACATAGAAAGAGCAAACGATATACGATCCTCATCGATCATGCGTGGTTGTATATAGCGATCTACATACGAATGGGCGATTGCCCGTTGAATGCGCGTTCGTACTTGTTCGATTTGCTGTTGCATATTCATGACTCATCACCCTTGCTTCCCAAAAACTCAAACTTTATTATATCATAAACCTTCTTCACGTTAACGATGATTTTTCGCATCAGATTGGATTTCGCCATGTTGCGTTTGAATAAGTGCTTTTCCGCGCACTTTAATCGCTGATGTATGCTCTGTAAATTGCGCAATGAGCACTTCCCCTTGATCAAGCTTTTCAGAATGATGGAAGCGCGTATCTGAACCACGCGTTAACCCGATGACATTCACTCCGTCTTCTAACGCTTTAATCACCACATAATCACCTTGCATCATACAATCCCTCCTATTTAATCAGCGCTAATATTTCGGAACGAGCTTTGTCATCTGTTGCAAACGTTCCACGTACCGCAGTTGTAACTGTTTTCGCTCCTGGCTTTTTCACACCACGCATCGTCATACACATATGTTCAGCCTCAACAACAACCATCACCCCATGCGGTTCGAGTGTCTCCATAATGGCATCGGCTACCGTTGCTGTAATTCGTTCTTGTAATTGCGGTCGTCGCGCAACAGTTTCAACCGTTCGTGCTAGTTTGCTCAATCCCGTCACTTTTCCGCCACGTGGAATGTATGCGACGTGGGCCACACCAAAAAACGGAACGAGATGATGTTCACACATTGAGTAAAACGGAATGTCTTTGACGAGGACAAGTTCTTCATGGTCTTCACTAAATACCGTTTGCAAGTGCACTTTCGGATCTTCGGTTAAACCAGAAAACACTTCCGCATACATTTTTGCTACCCGCTTCGGTGTATCGAGCAACCCTTCACGATTTGGATCTTCGCCAATCGCTTCTAAAATTAAGCGAACCGCTTGTTCAATTTGTTGTACATTCATTTGTCGCATCCTCCTACCATTCAACTTCACGTAATCCGATTCTAGCATATAAAGATGAAAAAAGGCAAAAAAGAAGAGGCAGCTCGCAACCGGCTACCTCTTTTGGCTGTATGTAATTTCTTACTTTACAGCATCTTTTAACGCTTTCCCAGGTTTGAAAGCAGGAACTTTGCTTGCAGCAATCTCGATTTCTTCTCCTGTTTGCGGGTTGCGTCCTTTGCGCGCCGCACGCTCACGTACTTCGAAGTTACCAAAACCGATTAATTGCACTTTATCGCCGTTTTTAAGCGCTTCTGTAATTGCGTCAAAAACAGCATCAACCGCTTTAGATGCATCTTTTTTAGAAAGTCCGCTTGCTTCAGCTACCGCGTTGATTAATTCCGTTTTGTTCATGCCATTCACCTCCTCCCAAAGCATATGTATCATACATTACTTTCAGTTGTTTACACTTTCTATTGTTTCTATACATTAACATGCCTTATATTAACTGATTCTTGTTCATAATTCAACATTTTTCGAGTAAAATCATGCAATTTGCCTATTATTCTCCAACGAACCTAACATTTTCTGAATAAAGATTATCATATCGCGCTTTTTTACTGCAAGAGAAAATTTTTGTTTCAAAGCAAAAAAGACCCCAAACGGAGTCTTTTTATAAAATGATCGCAATTAGTCCACCGGAGCCTTCGTTAATGATACGCTCTAACGTTTCTTTTAATTTATAACGGGCATTTTCAGGCATAAGTGCTAGTTTCGCTTGAATGCCCTCGCGAACAATGGAGCTGAGCGAACGACCAAAAATATCAGAGTTCCAAATGGAAAGCGGATCGTCCTCAAAATCTTGCATTAAGTAGCGAACGAGCTCTTCGCTTTGTTTTTCTGTTCCGATGATTGGAGCAAACTCCGATTCCACATCCACTTTAATCATATGAATGGACGGTGCCACAGCTTTTAGCCGCACGCCAAAGCGAGATCCTTGACGAATAATTTCCGGTTCATCTAAGCTCATATCAGAAAGCGACGGAGCAGCAATGCCATAACCTGTTTGTTTCACCATGCGAAGCGCATCGGCAATTTGATCGTATTCCGCTTTCGCATAAGCAAAATCTTGCATTAATTGCAACAAATGATCTTTCCCGCGAATTTCAACACCGACAACTTCTTTTAAAATTTGATCGTACAACTCATCTGGAGCATATAAATCAATTTCGGCAATGCCTTGCCCCATTTCAATGCCAGCTAAACGTGCTTCGTCAATAAAGTCATATTCGCTAAATTGCTGCACAACGCGGTCGACATCGCGCAATCGCTTAATATCTTTCACAGTATCACGCACCGCATCTTGATAGCTCTCGCGCAACCAATGGTTTTCGCGCAATACCATTACCCAGTTTGGTAAATTGACGTTCACCTCTAATACTGGAAATTCATATAATGCTTCACGGAGCACTTGATACACATCGGCTTCCCGCATTCCTTCCACACTCAAGGCTAGCACTGGAATGTCGTATTTTTCGCTTAATTGCTGTTTTAGCGTTTCTGTTTCTGGATGTTGTGGACGTACTGTATTGATAATCATAATAAACGGCTTACCAACTTCCTTTAATTCGTTGACGACACGTTCTTCCGCTTCGACATAATTTTCGCGCGGAATTTCTCCAATCGAGCCATCGGTTGTAATGACAACACCAATCGTCGAATGTTCTTGAATAACTTTTCGTGTACCGATTTCTGCCGCTTCTTGAAACGGAATTGGTTCTTCATACCATGGTGTATGAATCATGCGCGGCCCGTTTTCATCTTCAAACCCTTTTGCGCCTTGTACAGTATAACCGACACAATCGACAAGACGAATGTTCACTTCAAGTCCATCATCTACTTTTACTTTTACCGCTTGGTTTGGAACAAATTTCGGTTCTGTCGTCATAATCGTTTTTCCCGCCGCACTTTGTGGCAGTTCGTCTTGTGCCCGAGCTTTATCTGCTTCATTTTGAATATTCGGAATGACAACAAGTTCCATAAACTTTTTAATAAATGTCGATTTTCCTGTTCGAACAGCACCGACAACTCCTAAATAAATATCTCCGCCTGTTCGTTCAGCAATATCTTTAAAAAGATCGACCTTTTCCAACTGCCTTCCCTCCCTTATATTTAAAACATATGAGGACATTATATGCATATGTTGTTGTCCTATTTGTTTATGACTAAAAAAATCCCTTCTCTAAAATGTATTTATTTAGAGAAGGGATCATGACTTATTTCACAAGAAAAATTGGCTCTTTTTTCTTTTCATCAATCGTATAAGGAAGGGAATATGCAGGCACGAAAAGCGAATGCTTGACAAGCAAATCGCGAATATCGTCCCCGTATCGATAGTTATGCGCCTCTGTCTGCAGTTTTTCGTACAAATCCATGCGGTAGTCGATATAAATTTCTCCTTTGCCGTCAATAATGAGCGGAAGATTTTTTCCTGAATATGGGCTGACGACATGAGGAGGTGCGTCTAAACGAAGTTTTTTGTAGTCGAGCGTAAATACCCCTTTCGCTAACATCTCTTTAAATGGCGGGTAACCATGAGCGTCTTGATACATACGAATGCGCAATTTTAAATCGCGAATCGCTTCTGCCGCTCTTAAGTCTAGTAATTTTACTGTCGGATTTGTTTCTACATCAACAAGAACATATTGATACACCCCGCCGCTTTCAAATGCGTTTCCTGGCGGTTCAGCCATATATCGCGGCACAAGCAAATTGAAATCAATCGGATATTTTTGATAAATGGGTGTAGACATATCACGTGTTTTAATTGGTAGTAATCCACCTGTCGCCTGTCGATACTCATTTACAGCTTGTTGCACACGATCAACTTGTTCTTTATACGGGATTTCGTTTTGTGCTAATCGTTCTTGCGGATATAAACATCCAGATAATAAGACCGATAAAATAGCAATCATTATAGAATATAGCCACTTTTTCATCTTTCATCCATCCTTTTATTCTTGAACCGGCCCGCTAAATACGACAAATACGATAATGAGGCCAGCGATGATCATACTTATGTATGCAATCGTCGCTAAAATGATTTTGATAATCTTGTTTTTTACCTTATATCGACTAAAATAAATCGAAAATACGGCAACAAACATTAACCCGATTCCTGTTAATGAAATCCACATTTTTAAAAGACCTGGTGACATCGCTCTCCCTCTCTTTCTTTTATCCCGTCGTCACATAAAAAAGCTGAAGTAAAGCGGGGCGTCTTTACTTCAGACGATGACTAAACATGCACCATCCATTCAAGTCTGAGAATGTTTTCATAGCATTGTATGCAATATCTATAACAAAGCGCTCTTCACATGCCTATTTCAAAGAAAATTATAGCGAAATGTTTGCCAAATCTTCAAGTTCTGACGTTTTTCCACGCGCCATCAACGAATCTACTGCACTTTTTACATCTTTTCCGTTAAACAACACATCGTAAAGCGCATTTGTAATTGGCATATCGACGTTCATTTTTTTCGCTAACTGATAGGCAGCTTTAGTCGTTCGCACCCCTTCGACAACCATTCCCATATTCGCTAGCACGTCATCAAGCGCATATCCTTTGCCAAGCAAATTGCCCGCACGCCAGTTGCGCGAATGAATGCTTGTGCACGTCACAATTAAATCACCGATCCCCGTCAATCCTGCAAATGTTAGCGGATTGGCACCGAGACGGCTACCGAGACGAGCCATTTCCGCAAGCCCGCGCGTCATAAGCGCCGCTTTGGCATTATCCCCATAACCAAGCCCATCCGTAATGCCAGCAGCTAGCGCAATAATGTTTTTTAACGCCCCACCAATTTCTACTCCGATTAAATCTGGGTTTGTATATACGCGAAAATATTGATGATTCATAAATAAATCTTGAATGCGTTCAGCCGCTTCCATGTTTTTCGATGACACCGTCACCGTTGTTGGGTGACGTAAACTGACTTCCTCGGCGTGACTTGGGCCCGATAAAACGACAACATCTTGCAAATGTTCGCCCATTTCTTCTTCGATAATTTCTGAAATGCGCTTATTTGTGTCTGGCTCAATACCTTTGCTAACCGAAACGATCGTAATGGGCTGTTTCAAGCACGGACGAACGCGCTGCAACACTTCACGAATCGCTTTTGTCGGAACAGCTAATATAACCGTTTCAATCCCTTCAAGCGCTTGGGCAAGATCGGTATAACCAACAATCGCCTCAGGAAGATGAATGTTTGGTAAATATTTTTCATTCGTATGTTTTTCGTTAATTTCGTCGATTTGTTCTTGGCGCTGACCCCAAAGCCGAACGTCATGTCCATTATCAGCAAGAACGATCGCTAAAGCTGTGCCCCAACTACCTGCACCTAATACAGTAACCATGTTATCCCCCCTTAATTTCGTGGGCGTGCAATGATTTTGATCGGTGTTCCTTCAAATCCGAACGTATCACGAATACGGTTTTCTAAAAAGCGCTCATACGAAAAATGCATGAGTTCAGGATCGTTGACAAATACAACGAACGTCGGTGGTTTTACTGCAACTTGCGTCATATAGTAAATTTTTAATCGTTGGCCATTATGTGTCGGTGTCGGATTCATCGCAATCGCATCCATAAGCACTTCATTTAATACATTTGTTTGGACACGCATCGCATGATTTTCGCTTACCATTTGAATAACAGGAAGCAACTTATGCAACCGTTGTTTCGTTTTTGCAGAAACGAATACAATCGGGGCATAATCAAGAAATTGAAAATGGTCACGAATATTTTTCTCAAACTCATTCATCGTCTTTTCGTCTTTTTCGATCGCATCCCACTTGTTCACAACGATCACGACACCACGGCCAGCTTCATGCGCATACCCAGCGATTTTTTTATCTTGCTCAATAATCCCTTCTTCAGCGTTAATGACGACAAGCACCACATCGGAACGCTCGATCGCTTTTAGCGCTCGCAATACACTATATTTTTCGGTGCTTTCATACACTTTTCCTCTTTTGCGCATCCCTGCTGTATCAATAATGACATATTCTTGTCCATCTCTCTTAAACGTCGTATCGATCGCATCGCGCGTCGTTCCTGCGATATCGCTCACAATGACCCGTTCTTCCCCTAAAATAGCGTTAACAAGTGATGATTTTCCAACGTTCGGACGACCGATTAAACAAAACTTTATAACATCCGCATCGTATTCTTTCGTTTCACGCTTAGGAAAATGAGCAACGACCGCATCGAGCAAATCTCCGATGCCTAGTCCGTGCGTGCCAGAAATCGGAATCGGCTCTCCGAATCCGAGCGTATAAAAGTCATAAATGTTTTCACGCATGTCTGGATTGTCAATTTTGTTTACGGCTAGAACGACCGGTTTGTTAGAACGATATAAAATTTTCGCTACTTCTTCGTCTGCTGCTGTGACGCCATCTCGACCGTTTGTCATAAAAATGATGACGTCCGCTTCGTCGATCGCAATTTCTGCCTGTTGGCGAATTTGTGTTAATAACGGTTCATCGCCAATATCAATTCCACCTGTATCAATAATGTTAAACGTTGTATTTAACCATTCCGCACTACTATAAATTCGATCACGCGTTACTCCTGGTACATCTTCTACAATGGAAATACGTTCCCCCACAATACGGTTAAAAATCGTTGACTTTCCGACATTCGGACGACCAACGATCGCTACAACTGGTTTCGACATATTCTCACACTCCTTCACTAAAATTCGAAACCGGAACAAAAAAGAAGCCCTTCCATTGAAGGGGCTAGCTTTCCCATTTTATCAAAAAAATCAATGTTTCACAATAATGAGCAAATCATCGCTTAAGGCGTGGGCAATGCCGTCTAAAATCGCCTCTAAATTGGCTGCGATGCGCTGCATTTCTTCATCGGTTTCACAAACGAACGTCACCCCACCCGCCACTTTATGTGGTGACGTCGTAATGACAGCTAAAATCATTTTTTCTACGGTCATTTTAACACCTTCCCTGCTTGATTCGTTTCAGACTTCGTCGGCATGCGAATCGCATTTTCTAACGTCGGTACGTTACGAATGATCGCTTTTGCTTTTTCGATATCTTTTTCTTGCGGTAAAATAAAAATGCCTACTCGACCATCATCTAAATCACGCTTCGCAAGCGGCACAAGCGCTGGCGTGCCCGAGTCGCGATACACGCCTAATGCTGTTGAAATATCATGTAAAATTGCTTGGCGTTGACCAAGATTTGCGATCGTAGAGCGAGCGTTAAAGTTTTTCGGCTTTAAAATAAAGCCCATGCCATACCGTAAAATTTCTTCGCGACGTGCTTCTAACCCGATATTCATGATGTAAATATTATCAACATACAGCCCCGCCCCTTTAAAGTGTGGTTTTACGTATTCCACTTCGACAATATCACCAAGCCGACTGCCGGACATGAATTTGCGAGCAAGGATAAACGAAATGGCAGCCGCAACAATTCCAAGCCATATATTCCAAACTAAATAAGCAAACGTGCTTAAAAATGACGCAAAAATAACCAAATAGTTTCTCCCTTCAAAAACAATCGCAATCCCTTCAATGTACGTCTTGCCGCGCGGAACAAGCTCGTATTGGTCAAGCTCATTTAACGTATTTCGTTCCATGTTGCGCACGTCACGAAACTGCGAAGCAGCTAATGCTAAAAATGTGATAGCTGCAAACTCTTTCTCCATAATGGCGGGTACCGCAATCGTTCCAAGTCCAGCAGCAATAAAACCAAGTGCAATATGAATAATTTTCCCATGCAAATACGTCGGATATTGACGATAGTCCGTTTTTAATAAATATAGACGCGTTAACACACCGACGGTTACGCCAAATAAAATCGGGTACGTATATTCGTTCACGTCTTAACCTCCCTTGCTCGTTTTTGAAATCGTGCATCAATGTATATCGGTAACTGTTCAAGCCATTGCCATCCAAATAAACAAGCGCTCGCTAACGCCCATCCATCTAAAAAAGAAAGAGAACCGATCAAATGGGGAAAGGAAAATTGCTTTAACACAAATGCGTATAAGAAATCACCTTGACAACAACCAACCGTTAACACAAGTAAGCGATCATAAAATGACCGATATAACGCAAACGATGCAAATAAAAGTACTAACGCCAGCAACCATGTTGCTTCAGTAAACACCCAAACCGGATCAAATAACAATAAAAAATGAAATGCGGCATACAACATAGTCAAACTGGCACTAGCGAACGCAAAATAAATGAACGCTTTTCCCCTTTGCCTCATTACAAAAAAATAACTAACGATGAGCATGAGAATGTAAGCAAGTGAAACAGAGAACGAATACACCGTTATCTCATGAATAGATAGCGTAATTAACAATAAAACATATAGACAGATCAATAGACGAGTGCGGTTTTTCGGAGCAAAAAACGTGTAAACAATCCATAAAAACCAAAGAAGCCAATAAAAATAACTTCCTTCCACCATAACACCTCCACTTTCCATTATGTCTTATTTTTAAAAATTTAATCTCTGTATGTGAAAAAAGAGAGCGGGCAAAATAAAATAAGCAAGGAGGGATCAAGATGGGGAAAGATCGTCAAGAAAAGAAGTTGAAACAGTCGCGTCGCGTCGAATCTGATCGCGATCCAGCGAAAAATTTTAAAGGAAGCACAAAAACAGAAAAATAACGATCTACACAACAAAAGGTGCCCCGCTTTTTTCGGGACACCTTTTTTCATGGGCGCTGGCTGTAACGCGTCGTGTCGATGCCGCGTTCGTGCAACCAATGATGCGTTTTTCCTGTAATGACGACAGGAACTTTTTGTAAGTCAAAAATCGTTCGAGTACCTAGTGCGGTCATAATGACCGTTAAATCTTCGTGCAACTGATTGATGTCTGCCATAAGCGCGTCCACTCCTTTTTCAATCAAGAGACGCAACATATAGCCCGCCATGCCTACCGCAGAAGCACGAAGAGCAATACATTTGGCCACATCGAGTGCATGTTGTACTCCTCCGCTTCCGATAATGCTTATACGCTGGACTTCGGACGCCACTTCCGCAATCGATGCTGTCGTTGTTATTCCCCATTCGTTAAAGTAATCAAGTTGGTTTTCACGTCGCTTATTCTCGATTTGCGCAAAATTTGTCCCCCCAAAGCCTCCGACATCAACAGCACATACACCTATATCCTCTAACTTCCGTGCCGTCTCTTTGCTCATTCCAAATCCGACTTCTTTTACGATCACAGGCACATCAACAGCAGAGACAATTTGTTCAATGCGTGAAAGCGCCCCGCAAAAATTGCGATCTCCTTCAGGCATCACTAACTCTTGAACGACATTTAAATGAATTTGAAGCGCATTCGCCTCGATCATATCGATTGCACGTTTCGCCTCGTCAACCGTTGCCTCGCTACCTAAATTGGCGAATACAATACCATGCTTATTGACTTGACGAATAATGGTAAACGACTGTTGCTCTCGCTCATCTTTTAAAGCTGCCATCTGCGAACCAACGGCCATGGCTAAGCCATATTCATTTGCGACATAAGCAAGCTGTTCATTAATTTTTGTCGTCTCCGCACCTCCACCGCCCGTCATCGCATTAATAAAAATCGGCGAACGTAAAGAAAGTTCGCCGATTTTTGTTTGCAAATCGATATGAGCAGTGGATATATTCGGCAAGCTATTGTGCACAAATGTCACATCTTCAAATCCGTGCAAGCGACGTTGTCCTGTTGCGAGCGCGTATTCAATATGTTGTAATTTTCGTTTTGCACGTTCCACTGCGATCACCATGTTATTTTAATTTTTTTAACTGCTCTCCAATCACTTCGCCAATTTGGAATCCTGTCGTTTCTGTTAAAGTTGTATATTCACGATAGTCTTCTTGTACGTCATCTTCAAGCAACTCACGAATGCTTAACGACAAACGTTTCTCTTGTTCGTTTACGGCAAGCACTTTTACTTTTACGACGTCGCCTTCTTTCAACACTTCATGCGGCGTACCAATATGTTTCGTTGCAATGTGAGAAATATGAACAAGACCTTCGACGCCTGGGAACACTTCGACAAACGCTCCAAATGGAGCTAAACGTTTGACTGTGCCTTCGAGTACGTCACCTTCTTTTATTTTTTGTTCAATGCCGTCCCAAGGCGCTGGAAGCGCAGCTTTCATTGATAAAGAAACGCGTCCGCTTTCTTCATCAATTGCAAGCACTTTCACTTTTACAACATCGCCTTCTTTTACAACATCTGACGGATGATCTACACGTGTATGAGCAAGTTGAGAAATATGTACAAGACCATCAATGTCGCCAATATTGACGAACACACCGAAGTTGGCCATGCGTACTACCGTTCCTTCAAGCACTTGACCGACTTGAAGCGACTGTAATGCAGCTTTCTTTTTGGACGACTCCTCTTCTTCTACAACCGCGCGATGTGATAAGACAACGCGATTTTTTTCGCGGTCAAGCTCAACGACTTTTACCGTTAATGTACGTCCTTTGTAGTCTGTAAAATCTTCAACAAAATCTTTTTCAACAAGCGACGCTGGAATAAATGCACGGACACCAACATCCGCCACAAGCCCACCTTTTACAATATCTTTCACTACTACATCAAACGTGTCACCGTTTGCGAGTTTTCTCTCTAACTCTTCCCACGCTTTTTCTGCATCTGCAGCTTTTTTCGATAAAATAAGCGCTTCATCTTCTACTTTTTTTACTTTTGCGATGACCGTATCCCCAATTGATAGTACATCGCTCGCTTTCTCGATATGAAGGCTTGATAGCTCACTAATTGGGATAATACCAACTAGCTTGCTTCCTTCGACATCGACAAGCACTTGCTTGTCTTCTACTTTTGTTACTTGACCTTTCACTGTGTCACCTACTTCATAGACACGCACATCGACTTGATTCATCTCTTCCATAGTGAATACCTCCTTACACTCCACACCTGCTCAACGACAGAAATATATGTTCAATGGGCGAACATCAGTATGCTCGTCCATTCGACACGAAGAAAAAACTTCCTTTTTTACTAATCTGTATTAAAACAGTCGTTTTGTCAAGTCATAACTATTGATGTTCGTTTAAAAGTTGTTGAATATGTTCCATAATAACTGCCGTTACTTCATCGGCGCTCGCTCTTCTTTCCCGCCATGACGTAAAATCAATGGGCGCACCGTATACGACCTTTAACTTTTTCCCAACACGATAAGGACCGATAATAGCGCATGGTACAACAACCGCTTCGCTACGCAACGCAAAAAAACCTGCTCCTGCTAACCCTTTTTTTAATTTCCCGTCTTTGCTTCGTGTTCCCTCAGGAAATAATCCAAGTACTTTTTTCTCCTTCAGTAAAGCTAAGCCTGTTCTAAGCGCTTCACGATCCCCCATTCCACGACGAACAGGAAACGCACGAAGGCGTGAAACGAGTTGTTTTACAACCGGTGTGCGAAACAGTTCCTCTTTTGCCATAAAATGAACAGGGCGCGGACATGTAATACCGACGATCGGTGGATCTAGGTTGCTAATGTGATTGGCGCAAATAATGACAGCACCTTCTTTTGGAATATGTTCCACTCCGCTTACTTCAATTCGGTAAAGCGGAGTCAGCACTTGTTTCACAATTGTGCGGGCAAACGTGTAAAAACTCACTACCCTTCCACCCTTTCTCGAACAATGCGCATAATGCGATCAACCACTTCATCGATCGATAACGATGTCGTATCAATTTCAATCGCGTCTTCTGCTTTTTTTAGCGGAGCAACTGCACGCTCAGAATCGATTTGATCACGCCGAGCAATTTCTTCTTTCAGCTGCTCGAAGTCAGACGGAATGCCTCTTAAGACGTTTTCTTCATGCCGACGTTTCGCGCGTTCTTCAACAGAGGCAAGTAAAAAAATTTTCACTTCAGCATGTGGCAACACGTGCGTACCGATATCGCGGCCGTCCATGACGACACCGCCATGTTGCCCTAACTCCCGCTGGCGTTTTACCATTTCTTCGCGGACCGATGGGTGTTTTGCCACATACGATACGTTGTTTGTGACGTCATTTGTTCGAATGGCTTCGGTCACATTTTCACCATTTGCAAATACGAGTTGTCCACTCGGTGACGGCTTTAATTCAATATATGTATCATGAAGTACATTCATTAATTGTTTTTCGTTATGAACATCTACACCGCGCTGAAGCGCGCAATATGTTAAGGCGCGATACATCGCTCCTGTATCAATATAGACATAAGATAAAGCTTCTGCTAATCGTTTCGCGACCGTGCTTTTTCCAGCAGCCGCCGGTCCGTCAATCGCGATCGAAATTTTCTTTTCCATAATGCCTCCTGTAAAACATTTTGTTTTCAATATAAAAAGCAGGAACGCTCCTGCCTTTTACATTGTACCATACCGCTTATCTTTGGTCGAATGTTTCAATCGTTTTTGTTTCAGAATTTTTTATGACACCTTCGTAATGAACGACTTTTACAATATAAGGAGCCAACGATGAATGAGAAACAATAAATTGAGCAAGGAGTAAAAAAATAAATTGAATGATTGCTAATTTCCATAACATACGTTCAACGCGCTTCACTTCTTTCCCTCCGCACCATTTTATTCTTATTATGGGAGAAGGAGTGCGTGTTTATGCGTCAAGTTGCTCCTTTTTTCTTAGTTCAAGTTGTTTTTCAAAGCTGTAACGAATTAATGTGAGACGATCAACATCGTTCACTTCCAAAAACTGCAAGGATGCTTTTACGACGTTTTCCTCAAATATACGCACAACACGGGCAGGAAAATGTAAATAATGATAATCTCCTGAACGCATATGTAGCACAAGCCAAATTTCAATGGTCATCCCGTGTTTGATTCCTGTTTCTCTATGGGGTAATACAATTGCTGCCCCACCTGCACTTATGTCGCTTGTGACGGTCGTAAATGGGACAAACTCATCTTGTAACGGATGAATCGCTACATCAACAATCGCATCGACACGCACGAACTGACGACGTTGAATACGAAGAAGTTGATTGTCTCCAGGATATGATAAAATGAGCAACGGAATGTTTCGTTTTGTGCGACCTAGCACTTCCGCTTCAAACGCATATACTGCTTCATCTTCTCCGACAAAACTGACCTTTAGCTGCGTTCCGTCTAACAAAAATGCTGTACGATTTGTGCTCATATCAATTGGATAATCAATGTAAATTTTCCCATCTTCTATTTCAGCCACTTTACACTTATACTTTTCCATATGTTCGCTATATTTTAGTTCAAGCGTTAACGGCACCCCAATTTTAATCAATGTGTAAATCCCCCTCACTAAAACATTTCCGTTATATGAAAAATACACCTCATAGCATTTTCAATTTGACAATAACATGATACCATCAAAATGAAAAGAAAAGAATTGGGAACGAGGAAGAAATTATGTGGGCTATTATTTCTGCGGGGATTGCCCCCGGATTAGCGTTGCTCAGTTATTTTTATTTGAAGGACGAATACGAAACCGAACCGTTATCACTTGTTTTACGCATGTTTTTATACGGTGCATTTTTAGTTTTTCCACTTATGTTTATTCAACACGTTTTAAAAGTTGAGCATATGTTGCCTAACCATTTTGTTGAAGCGTTTTTATCAACGGGTTTATTGGAAGAATTTTTTAAATGGTTTGTGTTTTACTATGCCATTTATGATCATCGGGAATTTAATGAACCGTATGATGGCATTGTGTATGGAGTAAGTGTATCGCTCGGGTTTGCTACGCTTGAAAACATTTTATATTTATTTGCCAACGGCGTTGAATTTGCAGTAACCCGCGCGCTTTTACCTGTATCGAGCCATGCGCTATTCGGCGTCATTATGGGTTTTTATTTAGGAAGAGCAAAATTTAGTTTGCCGAAGAAAGAAAAAAATTATATATGGTTGTCTTTCCTTCTCCCATTTTTATTTCACGGCATATACGACTACATTTTATTGACACAAGAACGCTGGATTTATTACATGCTTCCATTTATGATTTTTTTATGGTGGCTCGCTTTACGAAAAGTAAAACTTGCAAGAGGAATGTCGATAGAGATCCCTCAATCATCAAGCCAGGCGTAACGCTTGGCTTTTTATTATGTTTTGTTATGTATAAAAACGTCATTGTGACAAAAAATATCGTCAAAAGGTATTGTTTACACATCAAGGGAGGAGTCACAATGCGCAAATGGTTCATTTGTTTGTTTTTAATCTTTTCGTTCAGTTATACATCGCAAGTGCACGCGTTTTCTAAACAAGTTATCCAGCGCGGAGCTGTCGGTGACGATGTCATCGAACTACAAGCAAGATTGCAATATCTCGGCTTTTATCGAGGGAAAATTGATGGAGTATTTGGTTGGCGAACGTATTGGGCGTTACGAAACTTTCAATACAAATTTAAATTGCCCGTAGATGGTTTAGCCGGAGAAACGACAAAGAAAAAATTAGTGCGAGCTTCAAAATATTACAAATCATTTGTTCATAACAATTTGCGAAAAGGAAATACATTTACTCATTACGGTGGCGTTCCGCTAAGCAAACAAGTAAAAGTACGGCAAACAAAAGCCAAAAATCAAACAACTGCGAAAAAAACGACAAATACACGTAGCAACTCTAAACAAACAGCCGTAAAACGTGTCAAAGCAGCTGCGGTAAATGTGCCAAACGGGTTTTCCCAAAATGATATACAATTGATGGCTAATGCTGTACACGGAGAGGCTCGCGGTGAACCATATATCGGCCAAGTGGCTGTTGCAGCAGTCATTTTAAATCGTGTCAATAGCCCTTCGTTTCCGAATACAGTCGCCGGTGTCATTTTTGAACCGGGGGCGTTTACAGCTGTTGCAGACGGGCAAATTTGGCTCACCCCAAACGAAACGTCTCGCAAGGCGGTACTTGATGCGTTAAACGGCTGGGATCCGTCGGGCGGAGCGTTATATTATTTTAATCCGGATACGGCGACAAACGGTTGGATTTGGAGTAGACCACAAATTAAACGAATTGGAAAACATATTTTTTGTAAATAGGAGGGGAGCCTTTTGCTACGAATTTTACTCATTGGAGCACTATCGATCGGCGTTGTAGGAACAGCCTATTGGGGATATCGGGAGCATCAACAAAAAAATGCCATTTTGATTCATGCTGAAAACAATTATCAACGTGCCTTTCATGATTTAACGTATCAAATCGACTTACTTCACGATCAAATTGGGACAACGCTTGCAATGAACTCCCGTCAATCGTTGTCGCCAGCGCTTGCAGAAGTGTGGCGCCTTGCTTCTGAAGCACACGCAACCGTTGGACAGCTCCCACTTTCTCTTTTGCCGTTTAATAAAACAGAAGAATTTTTATCGAATATTGGTTCATTCAGCTATCGTGCAGCCATTCGCGATTTAGATAAACAGCCGTTGAACGCTGAAGAATATAAAGCGTTACAACAACTATATAAAAAATCTGCTGATATTCAACAAGAGTTGCGAAACGTCCAGCATCTTGTATTAGAAAACAACTTGCGCTGGATGGATGTCGAGTTGGCACTTGCGACAAACAATCGTCCAAACGACAACACCATTATAGATGGATTTAAAACGGTAGAGAAAAATGTTCAATCTTATAATGAAACTGATTTCGGTCCTTCGTTCACAAGCGTAGAAAAAAGAGAAAAAGGATTTGAACATATTTCTGGAAAAAAGATTACGGAAGCAGAAGCAAAACAAATCGCAAAAACGTTTCTCGGTTTAAAAGGGAATGAAAAAATTGAAGTCGTTCATAGCGGAAAAGGTGCAAGTGATGCATTTTATAGTGTGACGATTAAAAATCCGAAAACGAAGAGTGAAACGTATATGGATATTACCGAAAGAGGAGGATATCCAATTTGGGTCATTGAAAATCGTCCTGTTAATAAACAAAACATCAGTTTAAACGAAGCGACGATGCGCGGGCTTCAGTTTTTAAAGCAACATAAATTTAACAACTTTGAATTGTACGAAAGCACTCAATACGATCACGTTGCTATGCTCACGTTCGTCACAGCAAAAGATGGCGTTCGTATTTATCCTGAATCGATTAAAATGAAAATCGCACTAGATGACGGGAACATCATTGGTTTTTCCGCACGTGACTACCTATCATCTAAGCGCGACCGAACGATTCCAAAACCAGCAATTTCAATTGAGCAAGCGCGCAAAAAAATGAATCCGAATGTTACCATTATGGAAGAAAGAAAGGCGATTATTATGAACAATATGAATGAAGAAGTGCTTTGCTATGAATTTTTAGGAACGCTCGGAGATGACACATATCGCATTTTTATTAATGCGCAAAATGGAATTGAAGAAAAGGTAGAAAAACTTCAAAATCCTGAACCGATATACGGTGAAATATAAGGGGCTGACAATTAGCCCCTTTTTTCTGTTGTTTCAATAATCGCCTCTTTCATAATAGCGATCATCGCCCCTAGTTGCTCAAACGTACTAGCTAACGGTGGCATAAAAACGATCACATCGCCGAGCGGGCGTGTTAACATCCCTTTTTCTCTCATCGTTAATGTCGTTCTATACCCCATCCGTTCCGTCCACGGATACGGTTCGTGTGTACGGCGATCACGCACAAGTTCGATGCCACACATGAGTCCAAGCTGACGTACATCACCGACATGATTAAGTTCATTAAACGATGCAAGCTGTTCAGCGACAAATGTGGCTTTTTGTTCTATTTGTTCTATCAGTCGCTCACGTTCAAAAATTTGTATATTTGCTAAAGCAGCGGCACAACCGAGCTGGTTTCCTGTGTAAGAATGTCCGTGGAAAAACGTTTTAAACTCTGTATAGTCGCCATAAAATGCTTCATAGATCGCTTCGGTCGTCAATGTAGCAGCAATCGGCAAATAACCGCCCGTAATGCCTTTTGCCACCGTCATGATGTCAGGTTGCACATCTTCATGCTCGATCGCAAATCGTTTTCCTGTTCGGCCAAAACCGGTAGCTACTTCATCGACAATGAATAAAATGTTATATTGCCGACATAATTGTTCTACCCCTTTTAAATATCCTTTTGGCATGACATGCATACCACCTGCCCCTTGAATCATTCCTTCAACAATCATGGCGGCAATTTCTTCATGATGTTCAGCAAATAACGCTTCTAATGCACCTAACGCCTCATCGCGCACAACGTTCGGATCGTTGCTTGGATGGCGATAGACGAGCGGAAACGGTGCTTTATAGCTCGTAAACATAAGCGGTTCATATACGGTATGAAAAAGATCAATCGCTCCGACGCTAATGGCGCCGACTGTATCTCCGTGGTACCCATTTGTTAATGTGACAAATTTTTGTTTTTTATGTTCTCCGATGTTTCGCCAATATTGAAAGGTAATTTTGAGCGCAATTTCTACAGCTTCTGCTCCACTGTCTGAATAAAATACGCGCGTTAAATGACTTGGCGTCCATTCGATTAGCTTTTCGGCTAATGCAATGGCAGGAATATTCGCTGCCCCTAACAGCGTTGAATGAGCAATACGTTCAAGCTGAGCACGAATGGCATCATCAATTTCTTTTTTTCGATGTCCATGAACGTTTAACCAAAGAGATGAATATCCGTCATAATATGTTTTTCCGTTTACATCCGTCAAAAAAATGCCTTCCCCGCTTTCGATAACGAGCGGATGTTGTTCATAATCTTTCATTTGTGTAAACGGCAACCATAAATATGTTTTACTTTTTTCAATCCACTCGTTCATTGCCACCATTCCTTTCTCCATACAATTTGTTGATGTGAAAAGTTTGTCATATGCGGAATTTCGCCGATCACCGGAACATGTGTCATCGCTTCAATCATTCGTATGTTTTCTTGTTCAATTTCATTTTTTGGTGTAGAAAAGCCGTTCATAATAATGCCAGCTATTTGTAAACCAAATGCTTTCGCATATTCCACTGTCAGCACCGTATGATTGATCGTTCCAACGCTTGCTCGCGCGACGATGATTAACGGAAGATGTAGCAGTTGAGCTAAATGGGCAATGAGAAACGACTTATCAACGAGTGGAACCGCAATTCCTCCTGCTCCTTCAACAAGCACGAAATCATAAGTTTGTTGCAGTTGATGGACGTGTGCCACAATGTGATCGGGCTCGATTGTCACTCCGTCGATTTTTGCAGCAAGATGCGGCGAACAAGGAGTTTGTAGTAAGTATGTACATCCATCTTCATCAGTCACATCAATCACTTTTCGGTACACGTCGACATCAGGCGCGATCCATTTCCCATCTTGCCATTGCGCTCCACTTTGCACAGGCTTATAAGCTATCACACGTATACGCTTGTCAACAAGCGTGCGCAACATACAAGCAGTGACAAATGTTTTTCCTACGTCTGTATCTGTCCCTGTAATAAAAAAACCTTTCATTATGCTCCTCTCCCCCTTATTTGTCAACCTATATTTTATTACAGTTAACAATATAAAACAATAAAAAAAGCGCCCGAATTTTATTCGGACACTTTCTTCTCTCTTTTAGCAATGCATGTAGCAATCAAGTCACCGTGAAAACGACCGTTTTCAATAAAAATTTCATTTGCGTTATTTCCAGCCGCAATGACGCCTGCAATAAAAATACCTTCCACATTTGTTTCCATCGTTTCTGGATTGTACGTTGGCCGGCCTGTTTCAGCGTCAATATAAACGCCCATTTTCTTTAAAAAATCATGGTCAGGATGATATCCTGTCATCGCAAACACGAAATCGTTTTTTATTTTCTTTTCTTCACCATTTACTGTATAAATGACGGCGTCTTCTGTAATTTCTTTCACATGTGCATTGAATTCCATCGTGATGACCCCTTGGCGCACAAGGGAGTCAAATTCAGGCAAAATCCATGGTTTAATGCTTGAAGAATATTGGGAACCGCGATATAAAACGGTGACGCGCGCCCCCGCTTTCACGAGTTCTAATGCTGCATCAACGCTTGAATTTTTTCCTCCGATGACAACGCAATCTGTGTTGTAGTACGGATGGGCTTCTTTAAAATAATGCGTCACTTTCGGCAAATGTTCGCCAGGCACGTTCATATAATTTGGGTTGTCGTAATATCCCGTCGCAATAATGACGTATGTTGCTTCATACGTACCTTTGCTCGTTTCAACAATAAACGAGCCATTCGCTTGCTTCGTTACGCGTTCGACTTTTTCAAATGCATGAACGCGAATGTTTTTTCGAGTGACAACTTCTCGGTAATAAGTGAGCGCTTGATTGCGCTTCGGCTTTCGATTTTCAGTAATAAACGGAACACCACCAATTTCCAAGCGGTCGCTCGAGCTAAAAAATGTTTGATGTGTCGGATAATGATATAGTGAATTGACGATGTTTCCTTTTTCAATGACAAGCGGGGAAAAGTTTACGTTTTGTAAAGCAATCGCAGCTGCTAACCCACATGGTCCTCCACCGACAATAATAATTTGTTCTTTTTTCACTTGACGCTCACCCCAATTAAAAAATCTCCTATCATACAATGATAGGAGATTTTTTGTATTCATGCAAATATTAAATCCAACCGCGGAAACGGCATGCTTCCGCCATCTTACGTACACCGACCATATATGCCGCTAAGCGCATATCGACGCGACGCGTTTGTGAAGTTTCATATACGTTATTAAACGCTTTCACCATCACTTTTTCCAGCTTTTCTTCCACTTCTTCTTCTGTCCAGTAATATCCTTGATTGTTTTGCACCCACTCGAAGTAAGAAACTGTTACCCCACCAGCGCTTGCTAAAACATCAGGAACGATTAAAATGCCGCGCTCCGTTAAAATTTCTGTCGCTTCTAACGTCGTCGGACCGTTTGCCGCTTCGACGACGATTTTCGCTTTAATGTTGTGGGCATTTTCTTCTGTAATTTGGTTCTCGATCGCAGCTGGCACTAAAATGTCGCACTCTAGTTCAAGCAATTCTTTGTTTGTAATTGTATTTTTAAACAACTTTGTTACCGTACCAAAGCTGTCGCGACGATCTAATAAGTAATCAATGTCAAGACCGTTCGGATCGTACAAACCGCCGTATGCATCAGAAATGCCGATCACTTTCGCTCCGGCATCGTGCATAAATTTCGCTAAATAGCTTCCTGCGTTACCGAATCCTTGCACAACAACACGCGCGCCTTTTAAGTCGATGCCGCGCTTTTTCGCCGCTTCACGAATGCAAATAGTAACCCCTTTTGCTGTTGCCGTTTCACGACCATGTGAACCACCGAGTACAAGCGGTTTTCCTGTAATGAATCCCGGTGAGTTAAATTCGTCAATTCGGCTATATTCATCCATCATCCACGCCATAATTTGTGAATTTGTAAACACATCAGGCGCAGGAATATCTTTCGTTGGGCCGACGATTTGGCTAATGGCGCGAACGTAACCGCGACTTAATCGCTCTAATTCACGGAATGACATGGTACGCGGATCGCATACAATTCCACCTTTTCCACCGCCATACGGTAAATCAACAATCCCACATTTTAAACTCATCCAAATGGAAAGTGCTTTCACTTCTCGTTCTGTCACGTTCGGGTGAAAGCGAATACCCCCTTTAGTTGGACCGACCGCATCGTTATGCTGTGCACGGTAGCCAGTAAACACTTTTACTGAGCCATCATCCATGCGCACCGGAATTTTCACCGTTAACATGCGCAACGGCTCTTTTAATAGCTCATACACCTCTTCAGGATATCCGAGCTTTTCGAGCGCTCTATGTATGACGATTTGTGTTGCTCGTAGGACATCATGTTTTTCTTCGTTGGTATGCTTTTCGGCTACCATTTGTAAACCTCCCATGACCTTTTGTAAAATATTGTCCGCCTTTCATGTCATAGTATACACCTTCTATGCGCATATGCAAAGAAGTTTTTATTGATTTTTTGTAATCGTTTTCAAAAAAACGATCATTCACATCACAATACGAAAGCGATATAATGAACGTACGAGAGAAAGGGGCGAAAAAGATGAAAAAGCGAATTTTATTTTGTTTTGCACATCCTGATGATGAGACGTTTACGGTCGGAGGATTGCTTGCCACATTAGCGAAGCGTGAGGATGTCGAAACGATCGTATATAGCGCAACGCTTGGCGATGCCGGAAAGTGTGGAAATCCTCCGGTTTGTACGAAAGAAGAGCTCCCACACGTACGTAAAAAGGAATTGGAGCAAGCAGCGGCTATTTTAGGTGTTGATCATGTCATTACCGATACATATCCCGATGGAAAGCTACCCGAACATGAAAAACAGCTCGTCGATTCCATTCGTCATATTATTGAACAATATAAGCCGACCGTTGTCGTGACGTTCCCACCGCATGGTATTTCGGGACATCGAGATCATCAAGCGATTCAACGAGCCACGTATCAAGCAGTAACGTCGATGGATCATATTGTAGAGCAGTTGTATTATGTAACTGTCGTTGGTCGCCCGGATCGTTACGGTGACCCAATCGAAAACATCGATATCGTCTTCACATTCACAGATGAAGAAGCAAAAAAAGTGCGCAAAGCTTTACTTGCCCATCGTACACAACATTTATCCGTTGAACGTGTGTTTCCAGCTGTCCATCATGACTCATTTCATAAATTTCAAAATAAGGAATACTTTATACGTGCATGGGCAAAAGAAGATGAACCACCTTATCCATTTTAAGAAAATAACCTTCGCAATAAGCGAAGGTTATTTTTTCACAAAGTATTTATATAGTTGGTCAATCGCTTCGTTGGCGATCAATTTTTTGCCGTACTCTTCGACACGATAAATCGTTAATGTGGAGGGGCTTCCGTATTCAGCTAAAATAGCAACAAAATCATCTGTTGGAATGACAGATTCTGCAAAATGTAAATAAAAGCGTCCTTCATAACTGTAAAGCGAGCCGCCATGACAACCGAGCGAATAAAGACGCGTCGCTAATTGAATGACATCTTCAAACGTTTGAAATTCGAAAAATATATCATCGCTTTCATCTAGCGTGACTTGCATTTCAATATAATCGTCGCTAAACTCGTCTTCCTCATCTGTCATCTCACCTTCGCTCGTTACGATCACGACCATGCCCTGTGCCGGTAAAGAGTACACTTCAACAGCGACCGACCCGTTAATTTCAAAGCCGAGCTCCTCACTTGCTTCCTCAATCATATCACGAAATAGTTCATGCACTTTAAACGTATCTTTCCATAAATCTTCTTTCGTTAACCCGCGCTCGACTAGATCGTCAAATGTGAGGAATATTTTAATTTTATTGTAGTTTAAGCGTTCAAGCCGCATAAACATCCCTCCTTACCTACACAGACTTTACTGTTAGCATATGACGAACGTGTAAAAATGTTCGTCATATTACTAATGAGTTTACATCGTTTTCTCCCTTTTAGACAAGTATTTTTCATTCGATTTTAACCACTCGTCCCATTGCTCTTTTGATTGTCCGAGAAAATAATCACCGTACTTGTCTTTTACTTGTTCATCAACTTTATCGAACGCCCGTCCCCCAATTCCAATACGAATATGTGGGTATGTTTGTTTCAATTGATCGACGAGTTTTAGCGTCGCTTGTACATTTTGTTGTAACGTGCAAGATAAAAAGACGTATGATGGCTTTACTTCCTGAATGACAATTAATAAATCTTGTTGCTGGATGCTTGCCCCTAAATAAATCGTTTCGTAACCCCTTCTGCGCAAATATAAAGTAAAAATAAGTAACCCAAGTTCATGCCATTCATTTGGTCCGCAAACGGAAATCGTTTTTGGAAGCAAGCGATTTACAGGAATCATAGAAAACGCCATGCCAAGTCGTGACCGTAAAAAGGCAGAAGCGAAATGTTCATGCGCGCTCGTAATTTTTTCATTTTCCCATAAGTCCCCGATTTTTACGAGTAATGGGCTTAAAATATCGAGTGCAACTTTCTCAACTGTATATAAACTGAACGCCTCATTTAGCAATTCATGTGCTGTCCACTCTTCAAATGATAAAAGAGCTCGCAACAATCGTTCTCGAAGCGTAGTGACATGATCTTCTGCTTGTATACGCACCTCTGACGGTCGCTGTTCTAACAGTGAAATAGCTTGACTAATCGTGAATCCTTGATTCACTTTATCAACGAGCCATTTCAATATTTGCACTTGTTCCTCTGTATATAGACGATGTCCCGCTTCATTGCGCGGTGGGGCAATAATTTGATAACGGCGCTCCCACGCCCGCAACGTCCCAGGCTGAATACCTAACATGTTTGACACTGCTTTCACATTATATTTTCCTTCTTGCGTTGACATATAAAATCCTCCATCTTTCGCATCATTCTGTCAACATTATAGCGAACATGACGGAGGTGTGTAAATTTTGTATAAGTTTTGCTTAACTTTTCTTATGTTTTAACTCGATCAGATGCGTTTCCGCACGTGCACCGAAACGAAATGGAAGCGTCGTTGTCCCGTATCCGTTGCTCACAAGTAGCATCGTCCCATTTATATTTCGCAAACATCCTTTTTCATATAGCCCAAACGGTCCGAGACGAATTTGTCCGCCATGCGTATGTCCGCTTAAAACGAGCGCAATTTCATGTTGTGGCTTAATTTTTTCAATAATGCGCGGATCGTGGCTAACAAGGATGCGAAACGTTGTCTGTTCGGCATCGCTCAACGCAAGCTCGAGCCGATCTCGCCTTTTGTTCATATCATCGACACCGAGCAAAGCGATGCGATCACCTTGCTCACTTTCAAATGTAACTGCCGTATTGTCTAATATTTTCACGCCATTTTCAAGCAATAGTGCATCTAACTCATGGTAATCTACTTCGTAATCGTTATTTCCCCAAACAAAATAAACGGGACCGAGCTGTTTCAACAACTCAATATTTCGTTTAACACGCGAAAACGGAACCCCTTTTTCTGTTAAATCGCCGCCGATAATAACAAGATCGACTTTTCCTTTTAATGAGCCAATTAACGTTTTCGATACACGTCGACGATGAATATCTGAAATAAAAAAAATACGAAGGCGAGAAAAGCTTTCTGGAAACGTTGAAAATGGCAATGAATGAAAAATAACGCGATTCCGATGTGCTTCGATCCACATGTATAACATAAGTGCTACAAATATTGCTACAATATACACCATTTCAATTTTCCCTCTCTTTGTATACACTCATTGACATCATACCATATATGAGAGAAAAGAGAAAAAAAATCGTCGTCTTTTTTACATCAATCATCGCCAATATAAAAAACGTCAGTAATACGCTATACGAAAGAAATTGCTCTTTTCGATTCGTCGGTTCCTTTCGCCATGCTTGTAACGTATGCCAAGTCGCTGCGCGAATGAGGATCGCATTGGAAATGAAACCGATAAAGAAACTAACAAGCGCAAAAAATGTTTTCATTGGGTCAAAAATGATGTCGGTCAAAAACACTTCAAACACGAACGGCTCGACCGTTGGCGTCCAAGCGATCATAAAATAGCCACATAACAATCCAACAATAAAAAGAAACCACATGTTGCTCCCTCCCTTTTTCAACATATGAAGCGAGAGAGTGTGTGGTCACTTATTTTCATGATAAAGCGTGATATCATATGTTTCTTTCATCCATTCGTAAAGAACGTGCCTTTTTTCCCACGTTCGTTTTTCAAGTAATTCGCTACTTTTTTGAATGAACTCACAGCGGAGTGCATGGAAATCTTGCTCCGCTTTATCACTTTTCTTTTTACAAAATGAAACAAACCAACCAAGCGATCCAACGAATGCAGTAAACCAAAAAATGCGTTCATTATCAATCGCTGCTACAATCATTCGTTCTGTGGACGAATGATTTGGAATAACAACCGTTTGGTATATATACAATCCAAATAAAGCGAGTGAAAACAAAAACAAAATGAACGACCACTTCATTCTTTTTTTCATGTCTTCCCATTCTCTTTTATGCGTTATCATTCGTTGTAAAATCGCCTTTGTCACTTCATCTAATTCAATTGGGAAAATCATAGCCACCCCTGCCGATCGTGTTTTACTACGATTGTATGTCCATCGACAAAGTGGTATACCTTATTTTCCATTCATATTTGGAATTTTTAACACTTGTCCTTTTTGTAGTTTCATGCTCGTTAAATGATTCCATTCTTTAATGAGGTCCATTCCTTTTTCATTTCCGTAATATTTCATCGCAATGCTATATAACGTTTCATTTTCTTGTACGGTATGATAAATAAAAGATGATTCTGTTTCATTCGATTCTTGTTCCTCTTCTTTTGCTTCGTTTTCAAGCGGTTTTTGTTGTGGCTTATGCCCTTTTTGTTGATCGACATCAACAGTCTCATAGCTTTCATCATCAATCGTCACGACTTGGACGGGACGCTTCTCAACTAAGTGATATATGCTGTAAATGGAAATCGGCAATAAAACGAAAAAGAGCGCAAGAATGCGAACGAGTGGATGTTTAACTTTCCATTTCGTTTTTTTCTTTTTATGCACTTCGCTGCGCGGTGGCAACTGAAGCTCATCGTCTTCTTGTTGCTTACTAATATTCTCCATTTTTTTACGCAAATTTTCCGCTTGGTCTTTACGCATCGTTTGTCACCTCTTTTGTACGATACCGGATGTGTAACGCTAAAATAAAATCAATGAGAAAGTGGGCAAAAATCGTGACCCATAAATTGCTTGTCCATTCATAGATAAGTCCAATCCAAAAGCTTAAACTAACGACAGCCAAAAGAAGGAGCCATTTTCGCCAATAACGAATATGCAATAAAGCGAAAATGATGCTTGCGAAAAATAGGCCGACATGCGTCTGAATGACACCACGAAACAATAGCTCTTCACAAAATGCAATGACCATAGTCATGATAAAAATGTGCGGTACCGAACGTGAACGAAATAATTTTTCATTGATTCCACCATCATCATACCATTGTTCAGGTGCATACTGAATAAGTAAAAAATCGACAAAAAGAACAAGCGCCGCACAACCGCTACCGTACAATAGTATTTCCCGTATATCCCACTGCCACATCGAAAAGAAGGTCGCAGGCGTAAATAAAAATACACTTAAAATGAGCGCAATAAGAAAAATAAGCGCTTGTGTTACATATAGATGATAAACGATTTCTTCATCGTTCATTTGACTAGCTATCTCCATTTGTTTTTTAATCATTTGTCCTCACCTTTATTGAAAACATGGAACAGAGCTCTTCCTGCCACGGGCGCAAATGTATTTGTTGAATATGTTTTACAGGAGCGTTTACGTATATATCAGCGCCACACCGATCACAGCAACGCTCATTCGGAAGTGGTTGTTGCTCAAAATATGAAAGCATCGTACGCCGACGACAAGTTTGTTCGTTTATCCATCGTTGCATAAATACCCATTTTTTTATTTTTTCTTGTTTTCTTTGTTCTATATGGGCGTATAGTTGATTAGCTAAAGTGTGTATATCTTCTTGCATATTCATTTGTTCTAGCCAATACAATAAAAGACGTTGTTGCACGTCTGTTAACCCCATTTCCTTCCGCCCATGGCGTAGAGCGTCCAATGCATAGACAATTTGTTCTTTTGTCGGAAATTCCATATCGATCATCAATTGTCCCATTTGTTCATCGCCTGAGGCATACAATAATATGGCAATACTTTCGTTTCCATCGCGCCCAGCGCGCCCAACTTCTTGCCAATATGCTTCTGGTTGTGTCGGCAAGTGAAAATGGATAACAAAGCGAACATTCGGTTTATCAACACCCATTCCAAACGCATTTGTACAACAAATGACGTCTAACTGATCATAAACGAACTGTTGTTGAATAAGAAGTCGCTGTTCACCATCCATACCTCCATGATAATAGCTTACGCGATGATCCTCACGAAGCACTTCTGCTAATGTTTCTGCCCATTGTCGACTAGCTACATACACAATTCCCGGTTTAGGTAACGTGGCGACAAGCTGTTTTAACGCCTTGATTTTTTCTTCTACCGTTTGAACATATTGCACGTATAAACAAATATTTGGGCGATCGAGCGGGTATATATGTTGTTTAACGTCATCGAGTTTAAGCGTCGTTACAATATCAGCAATAACTTGACGTGTAGCTGTAGCCGTTAACGCTAAACATGGCGGATTGCCGAGCGTTTGGCGAAGAAGACCGAGCTTTAAAAAGTCAGGGCGAAAATCATGTCCCCATTGTGAAATACAATGTGCTTCATCTACGACAAACAACGAAATGTTTATGCGTGTTAACGCTTCGATAAGTAAAGGGGATTGTAAAATTTCAGGCGAAGCATAAATAAAACGATACGATGCTAACTCACGCAACACATCTCGTTTTTCGCGATAAGACAGAAAACGATTGAGCGCTACAACACGTTTTTCACCACGATTTCTAAGCTGCTGTACTTGATCTTCCATAAGCGAAACGAGTGGGGAAATAATTAACACACTGCCGTTTAATATATAACCCGGGAGCTGATAACAAAGCGACTTTCCGCCACCGGTCGGAAGCATAGCAACACAATTTCGTCCATTCAGCACATCTTCAATAATTTCTCTTTGCCCCATGCGAAACGAATCGTAACCAAATCGTTCCTTTAATATGTTAAGCATCTTCCCTCTCCCATCTTGCCAACGCAAGCCGAATTTCAAAATAAGAAACGTCTTGTAACACTTCTTTTATCGCCCGTAATTTTTTCGTTTGTAATTTTTGTGCTTGTTGAATAATGCGCTTGCGTTTATTCTCCTCTAAAAATGGCGTCGTCACAAACGTTGGAATATATGTGGCGATTTCGACAATATGATCTTCAATCGTCCCTTTTTTCAATCCACGCAACTCGGCAATTTGTTCGAGTGAATACCCTTCCTTTAGCAATTCCCATGTTTTTTGAGCGGAACTCGTTAATAGGAAACGTTTTTGTTCCCGCAGTGAAAAAAGAAGCGGGAATTTTTCCTTTTCTTTTTCTGTCATTTCAAGCATAAAATGAAGAACATTTTGAAACGATAACAAAACCGCTACATCTTCCTCCTTTATGGCATAGGCAATTTGTTCGTTCGTCCATCCGATACGCTCATGGCTTGTCAACCGCCAAACGAAAATGTTAGCATCTTTTTCCTCTACACAACGAAGTAGCTCGTACATTTCTTCATATAATAAACGAGCGAGCGCTTGTATATGCTTATGTTGAAACAGCCATCGCTTCACGAACGATTGAATGTGTTCATCGCGATGTACAGGCTCAAATGATGTGCGATGAATGATGTTTGCGAGCGTTTGGATAAGTAAAGACAACCTTTTCCAAAACAAAGAAGCCTCATTCATATATTTCCATCCATCAATGTAAGGAGGAAGTATAAAATGTCGGATTTTCTCTTTTCCACTTGCGGTTGTGCAATATATGTGTTCGTCCACTTGGAAAATCAGTCCATCCATCTCTAATGCTCGTGTGACGTCAAATAAACGAGTACGGTCAATTGGTACCGTCCCAAATAGACGACTAACATCATACCATTTACTATCTTGTAACGTTTGTGCTGTTTTTTTGCCATTCAGTAAATGATCGATCGCAGCGAGCGACCGTTCTCCCCGAAATCGGTCGATACAAAATAAAACGATGTGTTGTAACATGCGACATTCACTCCATTTTCCCTTTCATTTTACCAGATTAAGCGAAGCAATGTGAGGGAAAACTGTGTACTGATAAGCATTTTCATTGGAGTTTTTTATTGAAAAGTTACCGCAACACATTTATTATAAAAGTGTGAGGAATACGTTTCCAACGTTTCATATGAAACGATTGGTTCCATATAATTAAGGAGGGTCATTGTATGCCAAAGTACACGATTGTTGACAAAGAAACATGTATTGCCTGTGGTGCATGTGGAGCAGCTGCACCTGATATTTACGATTACGATGATGAAGGTATCGCTTACGTGACATTGGACGACAACCAAGGTATTGTCGAAATACCAGACGTATTGATTGACGATATGATGGATGCGTTTGAAGGCTGTCCAACAGACTCGATCAAAGTCGCGGACGAGCCATTTGATGGCGATCCAAACAAATTTGAATAAGAACAACTAAGGGCAAACTTCACGTGAAGCTTGCCCTTTTCTTTCGTTCAGTCATTGTCACCACTTGTCCAATCGACTATAATAAAAAAGTATACATAACAAAAAGGAGGAATTTGGCATGGCGTTTGAAAACAAGGTTGTTGAAGCGTTTATTGAAATTCCAACAGGTAGCCAAAACAAATATGAATATGACAAAGAGCGTGGCGTATTTAAACTCGATCGCGTCTTATATTCACCAATGTTTTATCCTGCGGAATACGGCTATTTAGAAAATACACTTGCATTAGATGGCGATCCGCTCGATATTTTAGTTATCGTGACAAATCCGACATTCCCTGGCTGCGTTATTGAAACGCGTGTCCTTGGCTACTTAAACATGATAGACGGTGGCGAAGAAGATGCAAAATTAATCGGTGTACCTGTTGACGATCCTCGCTTTGCTGATGTGCGTAGCCTTGAAGATCTTCCACAACATAAATTAAAAGAAATCGCTCATTTCTTTGAACGTTATAAAGACTTAGAAGGAAAGAAAACAGAAATCGGTACGTGGGAAGGCCCAGAAGCGGCTGCAAAACTCATTGACGAATGCATCGCCCGTTACAATGAACAAAAATAAATACACTTCATGCGTTAAGCTGGCTTTTGGCCAGCTTTTTGTCTTTTTTTCCGAACATTCATATATAAAAACGCTTTCATTTGTATGACCTTTCCGAAAGTTATTGACACATGCATACGGGTATGTTAAATTATCAGAAATTTAAAAACTTATTAATTGAAAGGAGCGAATGTTTGTGATTCGCATTTTAGTAGCTGATGCAATGAGCGAAGAAGGACTTGCCCCACTCCTTGCTGATCCAACGATCGAAGTCGTGCAAAAAAAGGTAAGCGAGGTGGAGGACGAACTTGATCAGTTCGATGCGCTGCTCGTTCGTAGCGCGACAAAAGTGACTGAACAATTACTGCAAAAAATGACGAATTTAAAAATTGTAGGACGCGCTGGCGTCGGGGTGGACAATATTGATGTCGATGCAGCTACACGATACGGTGTCGTCGTCATTAACGCTCCAAACGGCAATACAATTTCGACAGCGGAACATACATTTGCGATGATGGCTTCATTAGTGCGCCGTATTCCACAAGCGCACATTTCAGTCAAATCACGTGAATGGAATCGTTCCGCTTTCGTCGGTGTCGAGTTATTCGGAAAACATTTAGGGATTATTGGATTTGGTCGCATCGGTTCTGAAGTAGCGAAACGGGCGCGCGCATTCGGTATGCACGTTCACGTATACGATCCATTTTTAACGAAAGTACGAGCAGAAAAAATTGGTGTCGATGTTTGCACGCTTGATGCGTTGCTTGCACAAGCAGATATCATTACTGTACATACACCGCTAACAAAAGAAACGAAAGGGCTTCTCGGTCCAAAAAACTTAGCAAAAACGAAAAAAGGTGTATATTTAATTAACTGCGCGCGCGGTGGCATCATCGACGAGCAAGCGCTCATTCCGTTTTTAGAAAACGGACATGTGGCAGGCGTTGCGCTCGATGTATTTGAACAAGAGCCACCGGGAGACCATCCGCTTCTCTCTTTTGATAACGTCGTTGTCACTCCACATCTTGGGGCATCGACAGTCGAAGCGCAAGTGAACGTAGCGACACAAGTCGCTGAAGAAGTATTAACATTTTTACAAGGAAAACCGGTCACATCGTCGATTAACTTGCCGACACTTTCAAAAGATGTATACGAAAAAATTCAAGCTTTTTATACATTGGCTCGAAAAATGGGTATTTTAGCTTCGCAATATATGAGCGAGCCGGTTCAAGAAATTGCGATTACGTATTCAGGATCTGTTGCTGATTTAGAAACGACATTCATTACGCGTAGTTTGCTTGCTGGATTTTTAAAACCTCGCGTTGCTTCAACTGTCAACGAAGTAAACGCAGCAATGATCGCCAAAGAACGCGGCATCGCCTTTAGTGAAAAATTTTCAGCAAACGGAAACGACTACAACAACAGCATTACGTTAACTGTATATGGCGAAAACAAAACATTTACGTTGAAAGGTACCCATATTGCCTACTACGGTGACCGGATCGTTCATTTTAATGGCTTTGCGATCGATTTTGCTCCAGAAGGGCATTTGTTGTACATTCAACATCATGATAAACCGGGAATGATCGGAAAAGTCGGTAACATTTTAGGTGACCATCAAGTAAACATCGCAACGATGCAAGTTGGTCGCCAAGAAGCGGGTGGAAAAGCGATTATGATGCTTTCACTCGATAAACCACTTGATGACGCACTCGTTGAAACGCTCGAACAAATTAGCGATATTGATGTTGTCAAAAGATTAGAAGTATAAAAGGTTCAGCCGCGCAGCTGAACCTTTTTTTATCCAAGTGGAACCGCTTTTCGTTCCCCTTTACAAAACGTCATAACTTCCTTGTAACCGACTGTTGTAGCGAGAGCGATCGCTCGATCATAATCCGCCCCAACATCTTGCGGCACGTGTGCATCAGACGATAACACAATTGGAATGCCTTTGTCGTAGCACATTTGTAATAGACGAGGATCAGGATATAGTTCCCCAACAGGTTTACGCAAACCTGCTGTACTAATTTCAACGCACGTTTTCGAGTTGGCTAGTGCCGTCGTGGCACGATCGTACTGTTCTAACAAAAATTCCTCATCTTCTGGCACGTATTTAAAAATTTTCACTAAATCTAAATGACCGATAATGTCAAATAAGTTCGACTCAGCTAGCGTCACCACTTGATCGAAATATTTTCGATATGTATCGTATAGATCGCGACGATCCCACTCTTTCCGAAACTCAGCTAAATCGATACCAAAATCATCAACCCAATGAATCGAGCCAATGACATAATCAAAATCGTAAGCGCGAATAAACTGCGCCATTTCTTCATGTTTGCCTGGCGTGTAATCCATTTCGATCGACATTTTCACATCAATTCCGGCATCCCATGCTTCGTGAAACAAACGAACGTAATCGGCCATATCATAGTAGCGACGCGCTTCAATCCATGGATTCGATAAAATATTTTTTGTTTGATAAAAATGATACGCATGCTCGGAAATACCGAAATGTTCAATGCCTTTCCGCGCAGCTTCGTCCGTAAATTGCTTTAAATAATCAAGCGTTAACGTCCCACGTTCTAAATGATTATGGTAATCTGTTAACATCGTTCTCTCCCCCTCTCTCGTATTGTTTTACATTATATAGCACAACGTTCTCTTTTTCTAGTTGTTTAATCCAACAAGAAATAGTAAATGAATGCATGCAGCCATCCCAACAACAACGAGCACTCGTTTCATCATATCTTCCATCGTTTATTCCCTCCCGTTCGCGATAACCATATATGTTGTATGCAAAAATACGAACGGTTAGAACGATAAAACATGACATTTTACAATTCATTTACAATCGGATAAAAAAGCGTTCCAGCAAGTGACTGCAATAACGGCTCTTGCTTTTGATGATAACTTACAAGCACACATGTCGCTGGGCCAGCAGAAGCATGTAACGGAAGGGAACAACGAAGTAGTCGTTCCCCATGCATAAGCTTCCACTCATGCGATATCCCTTTTGAACCAACTGGGATTATTTCATACACTCCATCTACCTGCAGCAACATGCGAAATAAAGAAAGCGGAATGATTCGATCTTTCCTACGTATGACCGCTTCACCAACGAGTGGTTCTCCGATGACAGCCCAACGTGCATCCATTGGTGTAATATTTATTCTCTTTTCCTCTTTCCGTACCGTTCCGACAGCAACAACTCCAACAGCTGATTGCATAAGCGGCATATTTGATTCGCTACTTCCTGTTATAGGAAGCGACAACTGTAACTCCACCATCGTTTGTTGGACGCCTGTAACAAGTGCATCCCATGAACGATCACCGACAAAGTTTTGTAGTACAAAAGCTTTTGGCGTTGCTCCAATGCTCATCAGTTCCATAAGCGAAACGCGAGCTCCATAGTAACTAACAACATCATATGGCGCTTGAACAACATCATATTGCTTTAAGCCAATTCCACCTGAACAGTCAGCGGCAAAAACGAGCTCATGTTGTTCATCAAATGGCACGCATAATACGTCACGCATGCTGCTTCCCCCACGCGCGTTGCAACGCTTTCGACACGACAACAGCAATCGCTAAATTGACGCCCGTAGCTAATGCAAGAGACGGAATGATAGAAAGTACAAACGCCGGGCTCATGATCCATGCAAAAGGTAACGGTGCAAGTAGTGCATTACCGATAAAAAAACATACATAACTAAAAATGAACCATCCTCGTCTTATCAACAAACCGACAATGTATAAAAGAGCGGCCATTTCAATAGCCACAAGTATATGAAATGGACCAAGCGGAAATCCGCCAAATAAAGCAGATACAACATGTCCAACACTTGCCACAACCGCAGCAGCTGTTGGCCCGAGCAAAACAGCTGCTACAACCGCAGGTGCGCTATCGAGCGCAATACTTCCGATTGTAAATGGGATTTTGATAAGCGAACCGATGACAGATAGACTAATAAACATAACAAGCAACGTGAAACGCCTCATTCCGATTCACCTTTTTTTTCATTTTTATCACGAAACACAATCGCGCTTCGTTCATATTCTACATCTTTTACTTGCAAGCGGGCGTTGACGACGCGCGCAACGGCAAATAAATAGTCTGATAAACGATTCATATATTGTAAAACGACTTCATTCGTTTGTTGTTGCTTCATTAACGCTACAACACAACGTTCTGCTCTTCGTGTCACCGTCCGTGCCATATGTAACGCAGCAGCTTGTGGAGACCCCCCCGGCAAAATAAACCGTTCAAGCGGCGGCGCTTGTTGAATATATGCATCAATGCGTTCTTCTAAAAACGTCACCATTTCCACTTTTACTTTATATGGTATTTTTTCACCGACAATGGCTAAATCACCACCGCAATCAAAAAGTTCATGTTGAATACGTTGCAGTTCTTGATAAATATCACGAAACTTTTCGTCTTGCAATAACGTCATTGCCCAGCCGATCATCGAATTTGCTTCATCAATCGTTCCGTACGCTTCTACGCGCACATCGTTTTTATCAACTCGTCCTCCAACTAAACTCGTTTGTCCTTTGTCACCTGTTTTTGTGTACAACTTCATCCGAATCACCCCTATTTTATTTGTTCATTTATGCCGCACCATACATAATCTACACGACTACATATGTGCGCAAGTTGTTGATACGTCCAACCAACTGCGTCTCGCCACGCTCGTTCATGTGCATCGATTGGTACGATCCCTTGATTCATATCGCAACCAATCCAAACGACCGTCCGTTCTTTCTCTTTTTCCCATCGCTCCCATGCATTCATATACGACAGGATTTTTTCTTTTTCACGTGTTGTATAAGGAAGAAAATATTCGCGAATCCATTGTTCAATTCCTTCAAGGACGACGACGGGTACAGTTTTATATTTGTTTGGGAGTGGGAGTGCCTTTTCATACGCACAATGCCAAACATGTGGTGTATGCGTTAATGCGTAATATGCGTTTACCCATTTTCGCTTTCCTTGAAACGCACCGCCGCTAACGAAATGCATCGCTTTCTCTCCCTCCAACGTTCTCTCGTATTATAAAGCGTCACTCCTTCACCAAATGGGACATGCCATTTCCAAAACGGGCGTACGTCTGACGCGTACTTTGATAATATATAACGAATCACTCCACCGTGCGTCACAACAACAACATGCGATACCGACCGATAAACAACATCATCAATCGCTTGTTCCACACGTGTCTCAAACTCGGTCAACGTCTCTCCGTTCGGAGGTGCATAACGAACCGGATCATCGAGCCAATGGCGATACGCTTCAACTGCTTGCAATTGCTCATACGTTTTTCCTTCAAAATCGCCAAAATGGAGTTCACGCCAACGATAGGAACATTCAATGACGTGATTTGGAAACAAAACATACGCCGTTTGCCGACAACGGAGCAAGTCGCTTGTCATGACAATATCCGCTTCAAGCTGATGCGACACACGCGGTTGCTTTACAATAGGTACATTCGTCCAACCGATATATTGTTTCTCCTCGTTTTCTTTCGTTACAAAATGGCGAATATATGTAATAGCCAAATGACAAGCCACAAACATGTTTCACTCCCTTCAATAAACGCACCTAGCACATCTCCTGTCATCCCACCAAACTGCTTTATCGCAAACACACGCGCGACAACATAATACAACATTAATGATAAGAATAATACGATCGTTTCAAACGATAACAAAGCAATCAGGCCGTATACAACGAGAAATGGCGCATACCGATGATCGATATGTTGGCGGAAGGCTGCCGCCATCCCGGTTTGTTTCGCAAGTGGTGTTGTCAATAAAAGCAACGTCATTCCAAAGCGAGAAAATAACGGAATACAAAAAAGGGAAAACAACGACATATGAGAAACCGTTTCAAACATAAAAATGAAACGAAAACCGAGCAAAAATAAAATGGATAACACCGCAAATGCTCCGACACGAGAGTCGCTCATAATATCGAGACGTCGCTGTCGATCACGATACGAAAAATATGCATCGCTACAATCCATCCATCCGTCCGCGTGCAATCCTCCTGAAAGAAAGATAGAGGAAAATAATAATAAAAACGACAAAACAAGCGAAGAAATGTGATCGGACAGTACCACATGTATGGCAACAAGAAAAAGTCCGATGATTGCACCGACGAAAGGAAACGAAAGGACAGCCACACGCGCTGTTCGTTCATTCCAATCCACTTGCATACGAATGGGGATGATCGTTAAAAACTGTATCGCTAAGACCACTCCGTGCCACATGGCCATCTTCCTTTCTTCACAATGGGCAAGCCGTAACGCATCAAAATGGCTACATCGCTACACGCAACAATCTGTTGATGCAATAAACCGAGACCGTGCATATACGTATACGTTCCTCGTTCGTTTGGTATACCGTCATAAAATATTTCGTTACTTACAATCACAAGCCCTTTTGCTTTGTTCCCTAATTGCTTAATTTGTTGCACGATACGTGGTACTTTTTCCTTCACATCCCATATATAATCGCGAAACAGCTCATTAGCCCATAAGTTGGTTAAACAATCAAGTAAAACAACATCACACCCACCAAACATCGGCATGATACAATAGAGATCATACGGTTGTTCCCACGTTTGCCAGCCGTCATGTTTCCGTTGTGCTTGGTGGTGAGCAATGCGCGCTTCCATTTCTTCATCTGTCCGCAGCGCCGTGGCAATATAATGAAGGGAATCAGTCGGTTCGGCGATCATTTTCGCGCATCGTTCTGCGAATGAAGACTTTCCGCTACGCACCCCTCCGCTAATAAATACAATCATTGCTTCCACCTTCTTAAATAAAAGAGGAGGTGATCGTTTTCCTCTTTCGTTCGAACCGCAAAACGGACATATTTTCCGTCCAGCCCTCGAAAATTAAACGTATGCCGCGCGACAATACCATGTTGTAAAAGAAAAGGAAAAAGCGTGATCGTTTCATCGTATAACACATAAAAATTGACGACAGACGGTGAATATTTGTAGCCAAGTTCATTCAATTGTTCAAATGCTCGTTTTCGCTCCGATGCAATGTACACTTTCGTTCGCTCCACAAATGCATCGTCTTTTAATAATTGTTTCGCTATTTGTTGAGCAATCGTATTGACGCTCCACGGTGGCTGTTTTTTCATTAACTTTTTTACGACGTGTTCGTGTGCGAGCACATAGCCGAGCCGTACACCTGCCAGTCGATACATTTTCGTTAACGACCGCAACACAATTAAACGATCAAACGTACGTAAAAAAGAAGAAACGGAATAACCGTCAATCCAGAAGTCATAAAATGCTTCGTCAACGACAACATATACTCCTTCATCATGCGCTGCATTTAACAACGTATGCATCGTTTCTTCTGACCATACGGTACCGGTCGGATTGTTCGGATGACAAACAAATAGCGCGTGTAAAGACGGCAAGTTCGCAACCATTTGGTCGAGCGGTGGTTGCCAATGTTCATCTAGCATAAACGAGTGAACGGTACAACCGTAAGCTTCACATGCCTGACGATATTCTGAAAACGTTGGCTCAATGATGCCAATATGTTTTCCTGCAAATTGTTCAGCAAGCAAATAAATGCACTCAGCAGCACCATTTCCAACAAAGACGTTTGACGGCATGACATGTTCTCGTTCAGCAATGATCGTACGAAGCGTCTCACTTCGCTCTTCTGGATATTCACTCATCCAACGCAACCACTGTTGTTCTATTGTCACATGTTCGTGCTGAAGCGGATTTACATTGACGCTAAAATCAATATATGAACGCGGGGCTTCCATTTGCATCGCTTCGTATAACCGTTGCGGATTAGCCCCATGTGCAGGTAAGCGCAAGCAAACTCCCCCCTATCGTAAATGCAATGGTCGTTCGTTTCATCACCGCCACAGCTTGTTTGATATGCATAGACGTGAGCGGAACGGACGCATCGCCAATCGTCGGACGAACAGATACAACTCCTTGATATGTATTCACTCCCCCAAGCTGAACATCTAATAACGCCGCCATCGCCGCTTCGCACCATCCGCTATTTGGGCTCGGATGATTGCGTGCATCACGAAATAATAGTTTCCATGCTCGTCTGTTGGCACGATGGACAAAGAGCATAGCAAGCGCTGTCATTCGGGCGGGAACGTAATTAAGCACATCATCGAAACGAGCGGACGCCCAGCCAAATTGAGCATATCGTTCGTTCTTATAGCCGAGCATCGAATCGCACGTATTCACGGCGCGATACAACATGGCTAACGCTCCCCCGCCAAGAAAAGCATAAAAAAGGGGCGCCGTTACTCCATCGCTCGTATTTTCCGCTACCGTTTCCACACATGCACGCACAATTCCATCTTCTTGTAACTTCTCTGTGTCACGTCCAACGATCATCGCCACGTTTTTTCTCGCTTCATCGATGTTGCCTCTTTTTAGCGGATCAAGTACATCGTATGCGGCTTTTGCTAATGATGTTGGCGCAATCGAAGTAAAAATGATAATCGCTTCAACGAAAACCCCCACTATAAGAGAAAGTCGATATGCGCTTGCAATCAATGCGTAACTTATTACAAATGTGAACGTACAGACGACAAAAAGGGTGAACACTCCTTTTCCTTTTCGCCATCTTCCTTTATTGAAACGACGATCCATATACGCAATCATTTGCCCAATCCAACAAACGGGATGGAAGCGGCGGGGATCGGCGAGTAGACGATCGAGCAAAAGTGCCAGCCATACCGCCCATATATGCGTCATCAACTTTCACCCTTTCGTTTTCGATAACGATCAATGGCTATTTGCGTCGCTTCATATACGAGACGAGCTAGCTGTTTACCAATCGTTGTAATTGTTCCTGCGTATTCATAATATGTTCCTTGTTGAGACGCAGCGATGGCCGTACAATCGGTTGACGTGCCTGTAGCGATTGTATTCGTTTGTGGATCGACGACTTGTTTATCATACAACGCCTTTGCTTTTGCTTCTGTTACAGTCATTAGCGCTTGCACAAATGCAGCTTCTGACAAATGGCCATCAATGAAAACAAACGTATTAATCGTTCCAGGAGAAATAACCGTATCTGTACGACGCCACGCATTTGCACTATCAACGGCATTCCCCACCCCAGCAGTTACTGCAACAAAAAGACGAACATCTTCATGAACAGATGCAAATGCGACATCGTTTACATCGACCGCTGTCATCATTCCTACGGTCCATTGCTCATCAAATCCTCTTTGTCTCAAAAATTGAATCATCTCTCGTTCAGCATCATCACAATAATAATCAAGCGAAACGTGCCGATTCACAAACGTTGTTGCCCAACGCATACCGCCGCCAACAAGAGCCGATGAAATCACTTTAAAAGGTTTTATCGTTTCAACGACAAGCAGCTTTTCGTCCTGCCTCACGTGCCATAACACGTCATCAATTCGTTGTTCTGAAAATGGAACAAACGTCACAAGCGGTTTTGGCAATACCGGGTGCTCGTAACGCTTCATCTTCGTCTCAAACACAGATGCAATCATCGATTCATTCAACAACTCTTTCGGTGTGCCACACGCCACTACCTTTCCATCTCGCAAAAAAAGAAGACGATCGCAATAGAGCGACGCGATGTTTATATCATGAAAAATAGCAATGACCGTCAGTTTCGACTGTTTTAATAAATTCAACAACTTAAACTGCTGAGCCACATCCATATGGTTCGTCGGTTCATCTAACAACAACACGCGCGGTTGTTGCGCAAGCGCGCGTGCAAGCGCTGCTCGCTGACGTTCTCCCCCGCTTAATTGTTCTAATAAGACATGCTGTTTATGTGCTAACGTCACACAATGAAGTGACTCGTTGACCACTTGTTCGTCTTTCTCTGTCCATTGCGGAAAGAGAGATGACTGATAAGGATATCGTCCAAGTTCCACCATCTCTTTCACTGTATATCCAAATGAAACATCTGTATGTTGTGGCAACGTCGCAACGAGTTTGGCATATTGTTTCGGTTTATACGTTTCAATATGCTGCCCGCAAATAAAAATGGCCCCCTCTTGTAAAGAAAGATCTCGGCTTAACAGTTTCATTAACGTTGTTTTTCCTGACCCGTTCGGACCTAAAATACCGAAAAACTCACCTTCATAAACAGTAAACGAAACGTTTTGTAATACTTGTTTTTCTCCATATTGATACGAAATGTGTTTGACATCAATCATACTGATCCCGTCTTCCGTTTTAAACTTTTAAATAACAATATGGCAAATAACGGAGCTCCGATGAACGATGTAATGACTCCGATCGGCAATTCCCTCGGTGAAACAATCGTTCGTGCCACAACATCTGCTAACACTAAAAACGTGCCACCGTACAAAAAAGAAAGCGGCAATAATTTCCTGTGATTTGCCCCACAAATCAAACGCGTCATATGCGGAATGACAAGCCCAACAAAGCCGATCGTGCCCGATACAGCTACCGCTGCGCCTGTAAGCAAGGAAGCGCTAAGTAAAATCCATAACTTTTTTCGCAACACATGTACGCCAATGTTTGCTGCTGTTCGCTCGCCAAATGAAAAAGCGTTTAACTCGCGAATATGTGTAAATAAGCCGAGAGAACCGATGATAAAAAACGGTACAAATAAAGAAACATATGACCAACCGCGCATCGCGACGCTTCCCATGAGCCAGCTAATGACTTGACGCAATTCCTCACCACTAAGGGCAACCATAAGTGAAATAACCGAGCCGAAAAACGCATTCATGATAATGCCGATTAAAACGATCGTTTCAATTCCCATATTGCGTTCTGCAAGTCGAGCAAATAATAAAACAAACAATAATGTCACGAGCGCACACATAATGCTCACGATCGGTAACGTAAAGCGTCCGAGAAACGACAAATGAAGTTGAAAAAAGAAGACGAGTACCGCTCCGACAGCAGCGCCAGATGATACTCCAATCGTATACGGATCAGCTAAAACGTTTTTTAAAAGCCCTTGGAACGCTACACCAGCAAGTGCTAAGGACGCCCCAATCAAAAAGGCGAGCACCACTCTCGGCACACGAATCGCAATAATAATTTGCGAAATGGTGGCGGGAACGTCCATCGGTGTATGAAACAAATGATGCGACAACGTGTCCCATATAGAAGAAAAGGGAATCGATTGTGATCCAATCGATATCCCTAATAATAGTGCAACGATTGCAATGATGGATGCAGTCATATAGTTATTTAAAAATGTCTGGATAAACGACTTTGGCAATTTCTTCGACCCCTTCAGCTAAACGTGGTCCTGGACGAGAAACTAAATCGGAATTAACATCGTATACGCGTTTATTTTTAATTGCAGGAACTTCTTTCCAAGCTGGGCGAGCGAGCACTTGCTCGACAGCGTTCGGTGTATAGTAACCGTACGTCGTAATAATGACGTCTGGATTTAACGCCACCGCATCTTCTTCAGTAAACATCGGCCATCCTTCTTGGTCGCCGGCTGCGTTTTTCGCATGAATGATCGTTAACATCTCATCCATAAAAGTTCCTTTTCCAGCTGTATAAATTTCTGGAGCAGGAGAAACTTCTACCCAAACGGTCGCTTCTTCTTTCACTTCTTTCGCCTTTTCAGCGATGGCATCAATTTTTTGTTTCATTTGTTGTACAACATCTGTCGCTTCTTTCACTTTTCCTGTCGCTTTTCCGATGAGTTCAATCGATGCATATACGTCGTTGAGCGATGTTGCGTTTGGTACAACAACAACTGTAATGCCTGCATCTTTTAATTGCTTTAATCCTTCTTCAGAGTTATGAGCACTCGATGCATGCGCAAGCACAACGTCTGGTTGAAGCGAAATAATTTTTTCTACATTAAACTCCATACCACCAATTTTTTCTTTGTTTTTCACATCTTCTGGATAGTTATCAAAGTCGCTGACACCAACAATTTTGTCACCAAGTCCTAATGCGTACGCAATTTCTGTATTACTCGGAATAAGCGAAACAATTTTTTTCGGTTCTTTTTCAATCGTGACATCACCAACCGCATCTTTTATGGTGACTGGAAATGCGGCTTGTTCCGTTTTCGCTTCTTGCTTCGTCTCTTTTGCTGGCTCTGCGTTATTGTTGCATGCCGCTAATCCGAGCGTCAACAAAAGCGCAAGAAGCCATACGTAATGTTTCCATTTCATCATTTTTCCCCCTTTTTTATGTATAAAAATAAAAAGCTCACCCCAAACGGAATGAGCTGGAAACAACAAAAGATAATTACTCCTCTTGTCGTTTCGTCGTCTCACTCCCCGAAGACGCGAATGACGAAGCAAAAAGGCAGGTCTACTGACTTATGCGTCATCCTACTTTGAAGCCTTCCCGTACAAATTGTACAGTGGCACGTTTCATTTCGTCAGCATTTACAGTTGCGGGGACAGTTCTGGACTTGCACCAGATTCCCTATTAAGTCTACTAGGTTGCCCGTTCGACACCTTTTTACAACAGACATATATAATTGTCGAACAATTTTTACGTTTCTATCATAGCGAAAAATATCGTTAATAGCAACAAATTTTTTCTATTTTAATGGCAATGTAAATGTAAATGTCGTTCCTTCTCCGAGTTTGCTATGAACAGTAATTGTTCCTTTATGCGCTTCGACGATGTTTTTCGCAATCGCAAGACCTAATCCCGTACCCGATCGGCCGCGCGTGCGTGCTTTATCCGCTTTATAAAAACGTTCAAACACAAACGGCAAATCTTCTTCTGGAATGCCTGAACCAGAATCTTGTACAGAAATGCGTACTACTTCTTCGTCCGCATCGACAATGACGCGCACTTCCCCGCCTTCATCTGTATGACGAAGAGCGTTATCAATTAAGTTCGTCAACACTTGTTCAATGCGATCAGGGTCGAATGAAACGATGAGCTCATCGTTCATTTCAACAAGCAAATGAACTCCTTTTTCTTTCGCTAACGCTTGAAACTTATGAATAATGCGCTCTATATATGGTTTGAGCGGTACTTGTTCGTGATGAAGCGTTAAATGACCCGCTTCCATGCGCGCTAAATCAAGCAAATCATTGACAAGGCGTCCCATGCGCAACGATTCATCATAAATGACTTTTGCTAGTTCTTTTTTCTCTTCATCTGTTGCCGCAATATCATCGACGATCGCTTCGCTATATCCTTGCAACATCGCAATCGGCGTGCGCAACTCATGCGAGACGTTTGCGATAAAATCCTTACGTAACTTATCTAATCGTCGTTCTTCTGTCATGTCACGAAGCACCGCAACAGCTCCACGAATAACTTTACCATTGTATAGCGGAGTCATAACAATGACCCAATTGCGACCTTGTAAAGCGATTTCGGCAGCTTGTTCCTTTTCTTCCGTTACCGCTTTTTTGAACAATTCATTTACTTGCGGAGGAAGGGGTAATAAATCGTCGCGCTGCCCTTGTTCGTAGTACCATGCTTGTAAAAATCGGTCGGCAGGTGGGTTTGTAATAAGCACTTCGCCATTTCGATTGAGCGTAATGACGCCATCCGCCATGCTGCTTAAAATGCTTGCCAATTGCTCTTTTTCTTGGTTTAACGCATTAATGTGAAATTGCAGTTGCCGCCCCATTTGATTAAATGCCATTGCCAGCTCCCCAATTTCATCATGAGTAACAATCGGCACTTTTGAGTCAAACTTTCCACGGGCAATTTCAAATGCCACTTGTCTCATTTTTCGGAGCGGAGCTGTAATGCGTGTGGACAAGAAAAAGGCGAATACCGTCGTTAGTACAATCGCGATAAATGCTGCAAGAAAAATAAATTTCGTCGTTTGTTTTGTCGTTTCTTCCACCGCTTTCAACGATTGATACACGAATACAGCACCGTTTCCATCAGATATATGAAGCGGGACACCGACAATAAACAGCTCGTTATATTCATTGTTTCGCATCGTTTGATTTGGCATTAATGTTCGTTTCACTACCTTTTTTCCATCAAAAACGCGCGATAACTGTTGATCTTGTTGTACAAATGAAAGCGGCAAGTCGGCAAGCTTCTCATTCGGTGAGTACCAATAATGACGATCGTCGATAATAATCATGAGCTTCGATACGTCATCAACCATCGTCCACGCAATCGAGCGTGCAAATTGTTCATCATGTTCTGCCACGACACGCGCCACTTTCATTGCTTGTTGGGTCAGCTGATCTCCTGTCTTTTCTAAATAATATTTTTCAAAAAAACCGAGTAACAAAACCGTTAAAATAAAAAGAACAAAAGCAACGAGCAACAAAATCGTCAGCCATAGCTTACCAACGACACTACGCCATAGCGCCATCATTCATTCACGACCTCAAATTTATACCCGACACCCCAAACGGTGACGATCATTTTCGCGGCAGCTGGCGACACTTTATTTAGTTTTTCACGCAACCGTTTGACATGTGTATCAACCGTGCGCAAGTCGCCAAAAAATTCATAATGCCACACTTCTTTTAACAACTGCTCGCGATCAAACACTTTATCTGGCGATTTCGCTAAAAAGTGAAGCAACTCATACTCTTTCGGAGTTAAACTGACTTCATGTCCATCCGCTGTTACGCGATGCGCATCATGATCAATCGTTAAATGTGGAAAAACAAGCACATCCCGCGCGGTCGTATCCGTCGGTACATATGGAGAGTTGGCTGTGCGACGAAGCAACGCTTTCACACGAAGCACGACTTCACGTGGACTGAACGGCTTGACGATATAATCGTCCGTTCCTGCTTCAAATCCCTGCACGCGGTTCGCTTCTTCTCCTTTTGCCGTCAACATAATGACTGGCGTCGCTTTTTTCTCACGCAATTGTTTACATACTTCAATACCATCTTTTCCTGGTAACATCAAGTCAAGCAAAATTAAGTCATAATCATTTTCAAGCGCTAACGCTAGCGCCTCCTCGCCATTTTCCGCCTCATCAATGACGTATTGCTCACGTTCTAAATACATGCGAAGCAAGCGGCGAATTCGTTCTTCATCATCAACAACTAAAATTTTAACTTCCTTCTCCATGATGTCATACCTCCTCAATCACTATTGTACAAAACCGCCAAACTTTTTTCTACTTCTCATAAGAAAAGCGCCTTCGCAATGAAGGCGTTTTTAAGATCCAGCATATGAGTGTAAGCCAGCAATGACTAAGTTAACGACTACTAAGTTAAACATAATGATCGCAAAACCGATGACCGCAAGCCATGCGGAACGTTCACCATGCCATCCTTTCGATAAACGCAAATGTAAAAACGCCGCATAAAACAACCATGTAATGAGCGCCCATACTTCTTTCGGATCCCAACCCCAAAAGCGCGTCCATGCAATTTGTGCCCAAATCATTGCAAAAATAAGCGCACCAAGCGTGAATACAGGGAAGCCGATCGCCACAGAACGATAACCAATTTCATCAACTAAGTCCAAATTTACGTTTTTCACAAGCGGCTGCAACGCGGCTGCGATGCGTTTACGTAAAAGAAGGCGAAGCAAACCGTATAACACACCACCTGCAAACAATGACCAAATTACTGTATTTAATTTGCGAGCATTAATAATTGCAGGCATATGAACGAACGGTTCCATCCGTCCTTCCGTTTTTAACACCCCTTCATGCGGGCCGACAAGCGCTGGCATGTGGTACACCATTTCACTTTGCTGTCCATTTTTGTCAATCCATTCAAACGTAGCTTCATAACCAGCCATGCGAAACGATGTAGTTACGATAACAAAACCGAGCGTGCTAATTAAGAAAAATAACACAAACTCTAGCCAAAACGTACGTTTGCTCGCTTTCGACTGATCGACTACTCGAATTAAATAAATGAGCCCCGCTGCAAAGCTAATAGCTAAAATGGCCTCGCCAACTGCTGCGGTTATGACATGAATATGCAACCAATCGCTTTGTAAAGCTGGGATGAGCGGAGAGATTTCCCTTGGAAACATGCTTGCATACGCAATCACTAAAATGGCGATTGGCAAAGTAAATAAGCCGAGTAAACTCGTTTTATAAATAAAATAAATGACAATAAACGCGCCAACAAGCATCATGCCAAAAAACGTCGTAAATTCGAATAAGTTGCTGACAGGTGCATGTCCGGCTGCGATCCAGCGCGTGATGAAATAACCAAGCTGAGCGAGAAACCCAACGATCGTTACAAAAATTCCGAGCGTTGCCCAACGGTCTACTCCTTCTCTCTTTTTAGGACGAATCGCGCCCCCAAAGAAGAATGTTGCGACTAAATAAAGAACAAATGCAACGTACAGTAACGTGCTGCTTAACTGAACCACGATGTTCCCCCCTTATGACCGCTTGTCCAATTGATCGATTGGCATGACAAACGGTGTATCGTTAAATATTCTTTCAAGCTCCTTTTTTAATCCAAACCAGTTTTTGTTCGTATGTGCTGCAATAAGCACATCTTCGTTGATCCGCTGAATCCATACACGCCGGTGGTTCCAATACATTCCTTGTATAAGGCCAATCATAAAAATGGTGCCCCCGATACCTAAAATCCAAAGCGTAAAATCACGACGGACGGTTAACGCCGATACATGTCGTGTGTCAGCACCAGCAAACGCCATTTTATACTTGTTATCACCGAACGGTTCGATCGTTTGACGAATAGCAGTAAAACTGACTTCCCCTTTCGGACGATCTGGGGCAAACATTTTAAATACAAACGCCGGATTGTTTGGCACTTTCGAGCGCGTATTCGGATTTCCATTTTCATCAAAATAAAAATCTGGAAAGTAGCTTAATAGTTGTACTTTATAACCGTTGCCAAGATCATATTCTTTCTCCGGTTGGATTAAATCAACTGTAATCGTACCAAAAGACTTGGCCGTTTGTTTATCTGTCAAATGGAACGACATACTTTTTAGCTCATTCAGTTTAAAGTCCACTTGGTACAATGCATAGTAGTCGTGTTTGAGCGGCTCGTTGACACGAATGGAAAAGCTTTTTATTTTTTTTAACTTCGGCTCTTCACCGGCAACAACCGGGCCAACACGCTCATATAGCACCACATCTGTTTGATAGTTTTTCGCCATCATTCCGCTACCGACACGGTCAATGGCAGCTTGAAACGCCTCTTTTTCCTTTTCTTTCTCGTATACTTCAAAAATAAACGTTTTGTTTTCTAAAAAATATTTCCCATTCGTTCCCGGAATTTCTTTTATTTCACCTTCACGAATCCACATGTTTTCGTCGACATACATTCCTGGAACAAAGCGAAGCATCGCACCGATGAGAAAAATGATAAGTCCTATGTGATTCACATACGGTCCCCAACGGGAAAAACGCCCTTTTTCTGCTAAAATGTTTCCGTTTTCTTCACGAACACGATACCCTCGTTTTGTTAGCTTGTCCATGACGCTTGGCAATGCCTCTTCATAATTCGTTACTTGTGAGCGACTAAATAGCCGTTGGCGTTGCAAAAATTGTTCATTGCGCGTCACCCGTTGATTGTTTAACGCACGATACAGTGGCACGACACGGTCTAAACTACAAATGACAAGCGATACACCAATGAGTGCAATAAGCAGCATATACCACCATGAACTATACAAGTCATGGAAGCCGAGCGCATAATACCATTTTCCGAGCCAACCGTATTGTTGTTCATAATATTCAGCTGGAGATACTGTTGGCGGAATATACATTTGTTGCGGATAAATCGTGCCAATCGCGGAGGCAATTAGCGTAATTACAATGAGCCAAACCCCAACTTTGACAGATGAAAAAAAATTCCAAATTTTATCGATGATCGTTTTGTTGTACGTTTGCGAACGGCGTGCGCTCCCTTCATAGCGCATATCTAATAATGTTGGCACTTCTTCAAGCGGCTTGCCACACGCTTCACAAAGCACCGTTCCGATCGGATTAACATGTCCGCATTCACATTTTACTTGTTCCATGTTGAAAACCCCTTACGGCTTAATTCGCTCCATATGTTTTTTCACATCTTCTTCCGTCATCGTTCCTGTGATGATATCTACAACTTTTCCATCTTTGTCGATTAAAAATGTCGTTGGCAATGGATTAATATCGTATGCATTCATCACTTGATCTTGTTGATCAATCACAATTGGGAACGTAAGCTGAAAGCGATCAACGAATGTTTGTACCGTCACTTTCGCCTCACCAACATTGACCGCAATCACTTCTACTCCCTCATTTTTATATACGTTGTATTGTCTATTAATGTATGGCATTTCTTTTTCACACGGTTTACACCAAGTTCCCCAAAAATTTAAAAACACACCTTTTCCTCGGTAATCAGATAGTTGAACTTTGTTGCCGTTTAAATCCGTTAGTACGAAATCCGGCGCTGAATCACCAACTTGGATCGCCTTTTTGTCAACAAATACATTGGAATAAATCGTATAGCCAATAGCTACAAGCATCATGGCTAAAATGATCGTTCGAAGCCAAAATCGCTTTTCTTTCATCGCCAACTCTCCTATAAACCGTTTTCATCAATCTCATTATACAAGTTACTACTATACAAATAATGAAAATGATTTGAACAAATTGTGACAAAATTATGATGGAAAAGGCGAACCAGCTAGCGCTAACGTGCGCAATCGTTTCACTTCATGCGGTGATAGCTCGCGATAGTCTCCAGGATTGAGCCCTTTTAAATCTAAAAAAGCGTAGCGTTCTCGTTTTAATTTCAATACAGGATGACCGATGGCTTCAAACATGCGACGCACTTGACGATTGCGTCCTTCATGAATGTGCAGTTCAACAATCGCTGTTTGTTTTCGTTTATCGATCGATAACACTTTCGCTTTCGCTGGTGCCGTTATCCCATCTTCTAACATCACACCTTTTTCAAGCTGTTTTATTTTTTCGCGTGCAGGTATTCCTTTTACTTTTGCGATATACACTTTTTCAATTTCATAACGCGGATGCATTAATAAATTTGCAAACTCACCATCGTTTGTTAACAACAATAACCCCGACGTATCGTAATCTAGACGTCCGATCGGATAAATGCGTTTGTTGACATGTTTGAAAAAGTCGGTCACTACTTTTCTGCCCTTTTCATCTTTTACGCTCGAAATGACGCCACGTGGCTTGTACAACAAATAATATACCGGCTCTTCACGCTCAAGCGGAATGCCGTCTACTTCAATGCGATCTTGTGGGCTTACTTTCACCCCAAGTTCTGTTACGACTTTTCCATTTACTTTCACTTTTCCTTCGACGATTAATTGCTCTGCCTTTCTTCGTGATGCCACACCGGCATGAGCAATTACTTTTTGTAATCGTTCCATTTCATTCACCTCACTATATAGTTTTACCACATTCGGTAAAGGAGTTCAAAAATAAGAAAAGAGAAAATCGCTCACAATGCGACTTTCTCCTAGCCTCTCTTGCATAAGGGAAAAGAAAGAATAACAAAAGAAATAAGCAGTAACCAAACGATTTTCACTTGAAAAGACATATATAAAACGAATAATAAAACAAGACCAATCAAATAGAAAGCAATAGCCTTCCTTCTCATCGAACCCACTGTTTTATTTACAAACATGTAATGTAGCCATGAAATAAACAGATGAAACATATATAAAATCAAAAATATAGCTGTAAAAACAACAATACTTCCCGGACTACTCATCTCGTTAGAAAAAAGAGGGTGTTCAATCATCAGAAGTACCAAGCTATATACAAAACTTAAAATAAAGGATAAAACAGTAACATTTAGAATCAATCTCTTGTTTTCAGTCATTCCCCACACTCACACCAATCTAAACATCGTATTTTATTATTCAAACCAGTCGATCCCGTATACTCTGATCATGTTACCAATATACCTGTCATCGGGCAACAAGCATATCGACCGCTTCATTTCCCAAACATCCATAATACAATAATAAATGATACGATAAAGCTAATGAGATCGGCAAGTAAGCCGACTTTTAGAGCATCGCCCATTTTGCGAATGCCGACAGCACCGAAGTAAACGGTGAGCACGTATAACGTCGTTTCTGTACTTCCTTGAATTGTAGAAGCTAACCGCCCGATAAATGAATCTGGTCCGTATGTTGCGATTAAGTCCGTCACAATGCCGAGCGATGCCGTTCCTGAAATCGGACGGATGATCGCAAGCGGAACGACTTCAGACGGCAGTCCGAGCGGGACGATGAACGGTTTTATATATGAAATAAAAAAATCAAGCGCACCGGAAGCGCGAAAAACGGAGACAGCAACGAGCATACCAACTAAATACGGAATGAGAGAAAAAGCGATTTGAATTCCCTCTTTTCCCCCTTCAACAAACGCCTCATACGTCGGCACACGCTTGTACGTTCCATGCAACAAAATGCAAGCGATTAAAATAGGAATCAGCCAAAGCGATAAAAATTGAATAACGTGCATCACAGTCCTCCTTTTTTCCGCCTCCGTATGTAAAACGCGCGGTCAATCATAATCGCTGATATCGTGGCAATAAGGGAAGCGACAAATGTCGTGCCAATAATTTCTCCAGGTGAAGCTGATTGATATGTCATGCGAATCGATATGACCGTCGCGGGAATAAGCGTAACGCTTGCGGTATTTAAAGCGACAAACGTAATCATCGAACGGCTCGGTTCATCTTTTTGACCGTTTAGTTGCTTTAATTGCTCCATCGCTTTAATGCCAAGTGGTGTCGCAGCATTCCCTAACCCGAACATGTTTGCCACCATATTTGATAATATATACCCAAGCGCGGGATGGTCAGGCGGCACTTCCGGGAAAATTTTTTTTGCAATTGGGCGGAACAAATGGGCAAAAAACGAAAGTAGCCCAGACCGTTCAGCAATTTTCATTAAACCGAGCCAAAAAACGAGGACGCTAATTAAGCCAATGCTAATCGTCACCGCCTCTTTCGCCCCTTGAAACATCGCCTCGTTCACATCTTTCATCGTTCCGTTTATTCCCGCAAACAGAAGTCCAATAAGCAAAAGCGCCACCCAAATAAGATTAACCATCGCTCCCCACCCCTAACAACCAGTCAAAAAAAGAACGTGTTTTCTTTTGTTGCTTATAAAAAATAGGCGTTTCATCGACCTTTTTGTTTCCGATATACAGTTCAGCCTTTCCAACAATCGCTGGCACCCCTGTTTCTTTCCATCGTTCTTGCGGGCGAAGTAATTTTCGCTCTAAACGAATAAGCGCCTCTTCTTTTTTTGTAACTGGATATATAAAATCACGTGCAACAAATAGATGATTATCATAAAATGGGTTTTCGATCTGTCCTACGATTTCATCGGCTTTTACGGTCACTAGTTCATAGTGCGCAAATCCATATTCATACATTGCAATGTGGTCGTTCCAATCATCGCCTGCGTCAATCGTCACTGCAATGAGGTCGAGCCCATCTTTTGAAGCGGTTGTCACTAATGTTCGCTTCGCTCGCTTCGTATATCCTGTTTTCCCCCCTGTACAATATTCATACAAATGCGTCAACAGTTTATTTTTATTACGCCAAACGCGGTCCCAATCTTCTGTCGGATTTGGCGCGCGATACAATTTCGTTCCCGACACCTCACGAAATTGTTCATTTTGCATCGCATATCGCATCAGTAACGCCATGTCATATGCGGTGGAATAATGATTTTCCGCATCATCTAACCCATGAGGATTCGCAAATTCCGTATTTGTCATGCCGATTTCTGCAGCCTTTTTGTTCATTAAAAAAACGAAGCCTTCGACGCTACCGCCAACATGCTCAGCGATCGCCACCGCCGCATCGTTTCCAGAACGAAGCATCAATCCATATACTAAATGTTTGAGCGCAATTTTTTCGCCTGGTTTTAAATAAATCGAAGATCCTTCTGTCCGAACCGCCCGTTCACTTACTGTCACAATCTCTTCCCATTTTCCTGATTCAATCGCTAAAATGGCGGTCATAATTTTTGTAATGCTCGCAATACGCCGCTTTGTATGCGCATCTTTTTCAAATAGCACCCGTCCTGTCGTCTGTTCCATTAAAATCGCGCTTTTGGCACTCACCGACATCGCCTTCGCTTCATTCGGAAAAAGCGAACAAAAAAAACAAAGCACGATCACCCATACAAGCCATTGCCGTCGCATACACCCTCATCCCTTTGTCCGTTTTGTACAAGTGTATGCATAAGTACATGATGTATGACAAAAAGACCGCTACATGACGCGGTCTTTTGCTTTTACAAATCGTCGCGCGACATCATCCCAATTGACAACGTTCCACCATTGTTGAACGTACGTTGCGCGATCGTTTTTATATTGCAAATAATATGCATGCTCCCACACATCTAACACAAGGATCGGAACAGTCGTCCATTGTGTGCCGTTTTGATGTTTTTCCGTCTGTAAAATTTCTAACCTCCCTGCAAACGGTGACCAAACGAGAAGCGCCCATCCGCTTCCTTCCACTTGCTTCGCCGCTTCCGTAAAATGTCGTTGAAACGCTTCGAAGCTGCCAAAATCGCGCTCGATTTGTCGAAGTAACTCCCCAGCCGGACGCCCACCGCCACGCGGTTTCATATTGTTCCAAAACATTGTGTGTAAATAATGCCCCGATCCATGAAACGCAGCTTCGCGCTCCCAATGTTTTAATAACGCATAATCATTCTTCTCACGCGCTTGTTGCATCATTTTCTCCGCGCGGTTCAATCCGTCGACGTAGCTTTGATGATGTTTTTCATGATGCAAACGCATAATTTCTTCAGCGATATACGGTTCTAATGCATTGTACGCATACGGTATCTTCGGTAGCGTATGTCCTCCAATCGGTACGCGCTTACGTTGTATTTGTTCATATATATTTGTCACTTGTTTATGAATGCGCGCGACATCTCCACGTTCAAGCTCCATGTTTAATCGCCCAAGCGCCTCTTCCTCTACAAATGGCTTTACACGCTCAAGCCACGCTTGCACGTTATGAATATATTGTTGCATACTCCCACCTCCTTCGGCATCATATGCAACAAAAAAAGAAGCTGACACACGCAGCTTCTTATTGCGATTGAATCATTTTTGTTCGGTAGTCTGTTTCATAAAATTCGAGTTCTTCCCGCATTGTTTGAAAATCAGCCTCAATCGCATGGAGCAATTGTTGTAACGATGGAGGAGCAGGTTGTCTCAATTTAATTGAATGTCTTCCTGTATACGCTGAACGGCTATCTTCATACCATAAATCGCGCTTTGGTGTAAAAAATTCCGCCACACATGAATGATAAATTTTATATAACGCCTGTTCTGCTGCGGCTTTCCGAAACGGTTCTTCTTGAAGGACGATGCGACATGCATCAATCCCTTCTTCACCATATACAGCTAAACGGCGTAAGTCCGCAAGCACCCCTTCATAATAATGGCGGTCTCCTGCGCATTCTTCTTGCATTTGCTCAATCGTCGTTTCGTTTAAATAACGAGTAATTTGTTCTACAATGCCGCTTAGCAACTGCTCGACTTGCTTCGTTTGGTTAAAAACAACAGTATTCCCCATCTCCATCCTCCTTTACGGTTGCGCAATAAATAAAAGCGGTGATTTCACATCGTACGCTTGTTGTTTCGCAAGCGACTCAAATACTTCGGGCAATTTCGCAAAGTCGATCGATGAAAAATAGCGACGAAGCTCTTCTTCCTCACTTATATATACACGTTTTCGCGTCCGAAGTGATGGATCGGCGAGCAAACAAACGAGCGCGACAATGTCTTTAAAATATACGTCTTTCCCACCTGCTTGAAATACAGGATCTTGTTCATACGGCGTCCATTGTGAAAAACGCTCATCGAAATATCGAACATATAACACATGCAACGTTCGCTCTGTTCCATCGTCGTCAACAAACGTCACTTCCGAACGGTTAAAAAAATCTTCCGACGTATTCGGCTGTGCTTTTTGCAGTTCATAGCCATGACAAGAAATAATTTTCACAAACGATACACCCCTTTTTCAACAACGAAGCTACATTTATTTTACCATAAATTACGAATCGTGCGAAAAATTTTATCATTACTATAAAAAGAAAAAACAGGCGCATAAAAGCACCTGTATATGCCGATTTCGTATAAAAAGATTGCTAAACATAACGCACCGATCAAGCTTGGGAGCCAGATGTGCATCTTCACTTTTTTATCCAAAAAATCGTAACACTTGCTCACCTTCCCACTTAATATAAACACAACAGCAACAAAAACAGCGAGAATGGCACTTTGCAAAATTGGATGTAAAATATACGTCTCTACATAGTATTCAACCATTCTTCCAAAAACAAAAATAAAAAGAAGCCCAAAGAAAAAACGAAAACTCATCCCCCATCACCTTTGATTTACTCATTCACTTCTTGCAGTTGTTCGTTTAGACGTTCGAAAAATAAGTCGGCTTCCCGTTCTTCTTCTTGTTCGTCCCATTCTGGAAGAGGCGGAAGTTCGTCTAACGTCTTTAAGCCAAAGTAGTCTAAAAACTCTTTCGTCGTTCCATATAAAATCGGGCGACCTGTTCCTTCTGCGCGACCTACTTCTTTAATTAACGCTTTTCCTAATAGGGTTTGAAGCGGTTTATCGCTTTTCACGCCACGAATATGTTCAATTTCTGCACGCGTAATTGGTTGGCGGTAGGCGATGATCGCTAACGTTTCAAGCGCGGCTTGTGACAACGATGACGTCGTTGGTGACTCAACAAGTTTTTGCAAATATGGAGCACATTGTTTTTTCGTCACAAGTTGAAGCGTTCCTGCCATCTCGACGACCATAATGCCGCGCTCCGCTACGTCATACATATGCTTTAATTGCTGCACAAGTTCATATACACGTTCTTCTTGAATATCAAGCACATCAGCCAGTTGCTTGTATGTTAATCCTTCTTCTCCGGCAGCAAACAATAGCGCTTCCATTATCGCTAGTTCATTCATATCGATCACCTTTTCGTCGAATATATAAATCAGCAAAATTATTTTCTTGCTCAACAATAATTTCATCTCGCTTAATTAATTCAAGCAAAGCTAAAAACGTCACGACAATTTGCTCGCGATCGTCATACGGAAATAAATCGTAAAAGTTCATTCGCTCTCCATGTTTTAATATGTGTAAAATTTCTTCCATCCGTCGTCCGATCGGAATTTCTTGACGCGCTACTTTCGTATGAAGCGGTTTTTGTAGTTTTTTCCGCCTTAACAATTTCGCGAGCGCCCCAAGCATATCATACAAATCAACATCGAGCGCAAGCGGTGCACCGTTTGACGCATAAGCCGTTAAATCGCTCGGCGGCTTCGTAAATAAAAGCGCTCGTTCTTCTTCACGCTCGCGCAACTGTTTGGCAGCTTCTTTAAACTTTTTATACTCGATTAACTGCTGCATGAGTTGCTCACGCGGATCTTCTTCAATAAATAATTCATCGTCCTCCAATGTTTCTTCATGCTTAGGCAACAACATTTTACTTTTCATTTCAATAAGCGTTGCCGCCATTACTAAATATTCGCTTGCGACATCAAGTTGCAATTGTTTCATCGCGTGAATGTAAGCCATATATTGCTCTGTAATTTGTGCCACAGGAATATCATAAATATCAATTTCATAGCGATGAATTAAATGTAGCAATAAATCAAGCGGCCCTTCAAATTGATCTAATTTCACATGATAATGCACATTGATCCCACCTTTATTCATAAGTAATAGTATAATACAGGTAAGCATATGAAAAAAGGGGGCTTTCGCTTGTATCCAAGGGCATATATCGAATATTTACTTCACTTTCACGCCACGCGCGACTATTTTGAATGCCATGAAGTGCTAGAAGAACATTGGAAACAAACAGGCGAACATGTATGGGTCGGCTTCATTCAGCTCGCTGTCGGGATGTATCATTATCGCCGAGGAAATATGATCGGAGCAAAACGAATGTTTACAAAAGCATTAAACGCATGCGAAAGAGAAAAGCAAGCATATGAAGCGCTAGGCATACATGTAGAACAACTCATTGCGCTTATTCATACATATGTAGAGCGAATCAATCATGGACAACCGTATGAAAGCACTTGCTTGCCGATCATTGATGCTTCCTTGTTGCATATATGTCAACAACAGTGCGATCAAAAAGGGCTTGTATGGGGGGAAAAAAGCGATATGACAAACGAATATACGATTCATAAACATAAGTTGCGTGATCGAAGTGATGTCGTTGCTGAACGTGAGCGACAAAAGCAAAAAAGACAGGGACGTTGATCCCTGTCATTGTTCGCATTTATCCAAAAATGGAGCGGTCATGTCATTGGCACATAACGACTTGTTTGGATACAATTCTTTTAACGCTTTCACCATTTGCTTTCCAATCCCTTGATGACGATGGGACGGATTGACGCTAATATGTTGCACTTCAACCGCATGTTCACGCACAATGGCGCCGATAATGCCAATAAAATCTTCTTCTTCCTTCCATAAAAACAGTTGCCAATCGTCGTTCGTTTCATAGTTTTTCATCGTTTGTTGCAACTGCTTTAAGTCTTTTTCATTTGGCATAAACGACAAAAGACCCATCGCAATTTTCTCATAGTTTTTTCGATAGCGAACTAGCATATGAATCCCTCATTATCGACAAGACTTATTGTTTACTCGCTATTGCTATTATAAACGGTCTTGTCGCTTTTTTAAACATTTTTTAAGAAAATGTGCGCATGACATTCGCCATTTCAATGGCGCTGAGCGCTGCTTCCCATCCTTTATTTCCTGCTTTTGTCCCAGCGCGTTCAATCGCTTGCTCAATCGTATCTGTCGTCAACACGCCAAAAATAACCGGAACACCTGAAGAAAGAGCGGCGTGCGATGTTCCTTTCGCTACTTCATTGCATACGTAATCGTAATGGCTCGTTGCTCCACGAATCACGGCACCGAGGGTAATGACCGCATCGTATTTTTTCGACTCCGCCATTTTTTTTGCGACAAGCGGAATTTCAAATGCACCTGGCACCCACGCGACATCAATATGTTGTTCCTCTACTCCGTGCCGTTTTAATCCATCAAGCGCTCCACTAAGCAATTTGCTTGTAATAAATTCGTTAAATCGCGCAACAACAATGCCTATTTTTAATCCTGTTCCGACTAAATTTCCTTCATATACGTTCATTTTTTCTCCTCCTTAAAAATGCAACATATGTCCTAGTTTTTCGTATTTTGTGCGCAAATAGCGCTCATTATGGCGTTTGGCTGGCATTTGTAGCGGCACACGCTCTACCACTTCTAAGCCGTATCCTTTCAATCCGGTAATTTTCCGCGGATTGTTCGTCAACAAACGCATTTTTGTCACACCTAAATCTTTTAAAATTTGCGCCCCAATGCCATAGTCGCGCAAGTCTGGCGCAAAACCTAATTTTTCGTTCGCTTCCACCGTATCGTATCCTTGTTCTTGCAGTTTATAGGCACGCAATTTATTTAACAAGCCGATGCCGCGTCCTTCTTGACGCATATATAACAATACCCCTCGACCTTCTTCTTCAATTTGTGCGAGCGCTGCATGAAGTTGCGGACCGCAATCGCAACGATGAGAGCCGAACACGTCACCTGTTAAACATTCGGAGTGGACACGTACGAGCACAGGTTCATCTGGGATGATTTCCCCTTTCACGATGGCAATATGTTCTTTCCCATCTAACGTATTTGAATATCCGATCACTTTAAATTCACCAAAGTCCGTTGGCAACGTAATTTCCACTTCGCGTTTGACGAGCTTTTCTTTTCGATTGCGATAAGCGATTAAATCTTTAATCGTAATCATTTTCATATCGAATTGTTCCGCGATTTTCTTTAAATCAGGCACGCGCGCCATTGTTCCGTCATCTTTTATAATTTCGCAAATAACGCCTGCTGGCTTTGCCCCGCAAAGACGGGCTAAATCGACCGCAGCTTCCGTATGTCCGGCGCGACGCAATACCCCACCTTTTTTCGCAACAAGCGGGAAAATATGACCTGGTCGTTTAAAATCGCTTGCTTTCGCTTCAGGGTTGAGCATTTCTTGAATAGTCAACGAGCGTTCAAATGCGCTAATGCCTGTTGTTGTCGCTTTATGGTCAATGCTGACGGTAAACGCTGTGCCATGCGCATCTGTATTATGATTAACCATCGGCGCTAAATCGAGCCGATCAGCCAACTCTTCCGTGATGGGCACGCACACAAGACCGCGCCCGTGTGTAATCATAAAGTTAATGACTTCCGGCGTTGCTTTTTCCGCAAGCGCTACAAAATCCCCTTCATTTTCACGATCTTCATCATCGCAAACGATAATAATTTTTCCTTGCATTAAATCGTAAATCGCTTCTTCAATCGTATGAAACATGGCGCTCACTCCTTATATCCGTGCTCTTGTAAAAATTGCATCGTCAATCCTTCACGCTTTCCACCAACGAACTGTTCAACATATTTTCCAATGATGTCACATTCAATATTGACAATATCGCCAACTTTTTTTGCTCCTAAAATCGTCGCTTCACGCGTATGGGGAATGAGCGAAATTGTAAACGTTCGGTCCGTTAAACCGAAAATCGTTAAGCTTGTGCCATCGACAGCAACTGATCCTTTTAAAATCATATATTTACGTAAATGGCTTGGCACCTCAATATCATAATAAACAGCGTTTGCGACAGGCTGTTTACGAACGATGCGTCCAATGCCATCAACATGCCCCGAAACGAAGTGCCCACCAAAACGACCGTTTGCTGCCATTGCGCGCTCTAAATTGACTTTCGCTCCTACTGTAAGCGTTCGAAGCGATGTTGCTCGCACCGTTTCAGGCATGACATCGACAGTAAACAAGCGATCTGTAAATGACGTCACAGTTAAACAAACGCCATTGACAGCAATGCTGTCACCGAGCTGCACGTCTTGTAACACTTTTTGTGCCCCGATCGTGAAGACGATCGCTTCCCCTGTTTGTTTCATTTGTTGAATCGTGCCGATTTCTTCAATAATTCCTGTAAACATCGTGATCATCCTTTAGCAACGATTTTTATATCTGGTCCGATCCTTTCGACATGTTTCACTTGTAAACGAAGCGCATCCATCATTCGTCCAAACCCTTCTCCACCAATGGCAGAAGGAGCTTCATTCCCCCCAATCAACATCGGTGCGATATACGCAATCACTTGTTGAACGGAATGAGAATGTAGAAAACTACCATGCACATGCGCTCCACCTTCAACAAATATGGACATGACGTTCCGTTTGCCAAGTTCATGTAAAAGTGATGGAATATCAATTTTATTTTCATTCATACGAATGATGTGTACGCCGGCATGTTCGTATGGCTTCATTTGCTCCTCTGTCACATGTTGGCCGACGACGATCCATGTTGGCGCCTTTTGATCTGTGACGACATTCGCGTGAAGCGGTGTACGTAAATGTGTATCGAGAACGATTCGAATTGGTTGCTTTCCTTCATACCCAAAACGAACGGTTAAACTTGGATCATCTGCTAAAATTGTGCCGACACCAACAACGATCGCATCGTGCATACGTCGCTCGCGATGCACGTCACGCCGCGCATCTTCCGACGTAATCCACTTGCTTTCGCCCGTTTTTGTTGCAATTTTCCCATCTAAGCTCATCGCATACTTTAACGTCACATACGGCGTTTTTGTTGAAATATAATGAAAAAACATTTCGTTTAACGCATCCGCCTCTTCTTTCAACACTCCGACGGTGACGTCAATTCCTGCTCGCTTTAATTTTTCAATGCCTTTTCCTGCCACGAGCGGATTTGGGTCCGTCGTCGCCACAACGACGCGCTTCACCTTTTTTTCAATTAACAAATCAGCACAAGGGGGCGTTTTTCCGTAATGGCTGCATGGTTCAAGCGTCACATAAACGGTTGCTCCTTCCGCTTTCTCGCCCGCCATGCGCAAAGCGTGTACTTCTGCATGTGGCTCTCCTGCTTTTAAGTGTGCACCAAAGCCGACAATTTCACCATGTTTTACAACAACAGCCCCAACAAGCGGGTTCGGTGACGTTTGTCCGCGAGCTGATTGCGCTAATTGTAATGCGAAACGCATATATTGTTCGTCCATCTCGCACCACCTTTCTTTATAAAAGATAAAAACCCTAGGAACGACGTCCTAGGGCAAGATGTATGTAAAGATCGCCTTTTTTGCATAGCAAAAATAACCCATCGCCAAGCTTATTTTTTCAATAAGTGACGTGAGTTTTGGCAATCCTTCTCCCATCCAGACTATACTGTCGGCTCCGGAATCGCACCGGATCATGCCTTAACGGCTCGCGGGCTGAGAAACATCTGTTTCATTACCGCCGGTCGGGAATTTCACCCTGCCCCGAAGGATGCGTTTATTCCATTTTTATTCATTATAGCACAATAAAACGAAATGTCTATTACTTTGCAATAAACAGCCAATACATTGCTCCCCAAACGAAACTAACGAGTAAAAGGATGAAAAATAATACCCAGTTTTTTTTCATCGCTTCATCGTCCCTTTTATTGTTCGTCCCACACCTTTACTTCTTTCATGACATCACCATTTTTCATCGCCTTTACAACATCCATTCCAGCGGTGACTTGACCGAATACGGTATGCACACCATCTAAATGCGGCTGCGGCTCATGGCAAATGAAAAACTGGCAACTTCCTGTATCACGTCCGCGATGCGCCATCGATATCGCACCTTCGATATGTTTATGCGGATTGTTATCTGTTTCACACGGAATCGTATAACCTGCATCGCCTGTTCCGTTTCCAATCGGGCAGCCACCTTGACTTACAAATCGCTTAATGACGCGATGAAACGTCAGCCCGTTATAAAATCCTTCATTCGCTAGTTTTTCAAAATTCGCAACCGTTATTGGCGCTTCATTTGGGAATAGTTCAAACTCCACTTTTCCGCCGTTTTCCATTAAGATATATCCTTTTTTCTTCATGAAACTTTTCCACCTTTCTATCGTAAAAACAAACGTAACTTCATTTTACTATATTTCACTTCTATGTTCACGCAAATGTTTGTACAATAGTATGGAAGATGTTGAAGGAGGTTATGAAATGAAGAAGTGGTTTACGATATTTATTTTATTGTTGTTTATGATCCCATCGGTTAGTTTCGCTGATGCGATTGAAGGGGACGTCATTATTACGCTCGGGGAAAATTTAACAGAACAGCAAAAACAACAAATATTAAAAGAAATGAATGCGCCAGACAACGCTGAAATCATTACGGTTACAAATGCAGAAGAGCATAAATATCTCGGCGGCATTATTCCAAAAGGACAAATTGGGACGAAGGCTATTTCATCCTCAAAAATTACGATTGGGGCACCTGGTTCGGGGTTGCAAGTCGAAACGAATAACATTAACTGGGTAACCAAAGAAATGTATATGAATGCGCTCATTACTGCTGGAGTAAAAGATGCAGTCATTTACATTACTGCACCGTTTCCTGTATCAGGGACAGCTGCGTTAACAGGGTTAATGAAAGCGTACGAACTTTCATCAAATGAGGCGATCCCGGATGAAGTGAAAAAAGTAGCGAACGAGGAAATGGTGAAAACAGCACAGCTTGGCGAATCAATCGGAAACGATAAAGCGGTCGCGTTGCTGGCGAAAATTAAAGAAGAAATAGCGAAAAATCCACCGCAAACAGATGCAGATATGCGTACGCTCATTGAGCGGATCGCCCAAGAGCTTGGCATTACGTTAACAGAAGACGAAATAAACAGTTTACTTTCTTTATTTAACAAAATGAAAAATGTGAACATCGACTGGAATCAAGTGAACGAACAGCTTGCTCAAGCGAAAGACAAGCTATCTGCTTTTTTACAAACAGAAGAAGGTCGAACGTTTATTCAGCGCATTGTTGATATTTTACGAGAAATATGGAATGCCCTTCGCGGAGCGTAACTATTCACTCCGATAGTAGTATGTAAAGAAGCGCAACACAAATAGGGCATCCCCGTAATAGAAAATGCCCTAAGTGGTAGAAAGAACGCGATCAAGCGTGTCACCCGTCAACAGAAGACATAACGAATCCCACACGTTTTTTTCGTGTTTCGTCAGTGTGGAAACGATGCTTCTTGTGATACAAAAAGACTGGGCGAATGTTTCTACGCGAAACGTACCCGAAATGTTCTCTTTGACTTTAACCATGCGAAGATCGCGTTCGGCTTGGTTGTTGTCAAAGGGAACATGTACTTCACGTAAGAAACGCAACGCTTCTTCCTTTCGTTTCTGAAGCCGTCGAACAAAAGCGAGTGCTTTTTTCGGAAGAGGTGTCATCGTTTCCAATCGATGTTGTGCTCTTTCTAGGATGCGATCATACACTCGTTCCCACCGTCTCGCTTCTTCTTCGGAAAGTGCACCGTGATGGGCTTCGACGGCTTGCTTGGCGGCTAACAGAAACGTGGTCATGCGCATCGCCCACGTATGCCCTTGTTCGATGAATCCTTTTAACTCACGCAAATG
>NZ_SDLG01000089.1:0-413 GCF_013096965.1 Anoxybacillus sp. CHMUD | reverse complement strand
GTTGCTGACGTTGCAGTCGGGGGAGCGGTTGCTTTCTGAGACTTGGGCGTATCAGTGGACGCCGCCGGTGGATCGAGGCATGTGAGACTGGTTTCTTGGGGCGTCGGCTTTTATGGCTGGTGCCGGTCCATCTCTTGTTTCACCCCCTGCCGGGGGCGACTCACTTTCTTTGTCTTGCTGTATGGACCGGGGACATAGGTGACAGGTGTGCGAGGACATGGTTGACACTTTGAGCGGCACATTCGCTCGGAGGTCAGGCCATGCCCTGGAGCACACGAGACACCATGAGCCTTCGTCAGGAATTCGTTCTATTGGCCCGGCAGGAAGGCTGTAACCGGCGCGAGCTGTGTCGGCGGTTCGGCATCAGCCCGCAAACCGGCTACAAGTGGCTGGCTCGTTACGTTGAGTCGGGG
>NZ_SDLG01000088.1:0-417 GCF_013096965.1 Anoxybacillus sp. CHMUD | reverse complement strand
CAGCTGACGGATACTAATCGATCGAGGACTTAACTAAACACATACGAAAAGCGCAGGCGACTGTCCAGCCACGAAGAACGCGAAAGGCCTGCGAGGAGGCTGTTGCCGCCACAGCAGGACTGAAGCGGTTCGAGGGGCTAGGAGCCGCAGCTAGACAAAAGAAAAGCGAAGAACGGTTCTTGACGTAGTCAAGAAAACATCCGACGGAGCCGAAAGCTTTTGACGAAGACGTGCACGTCGAACGGAAAAAGCGAAAGGCGTAGGAGGATGTTAGTTCGAAGCTAGACATCACGAAAAGCGAAGGCGACTGTTCTGTTATCTAGTTTTGAAGGAATACATATTGCTCGGTGACGATGGCGGAGAGGTCACACCCGTTCCCATCCCGAACACGGAAGTTAAGCTCTCCAGCGCCGATGG
>NZ_SDLG01000087.1:0-418 GCF_013096965.1 Anoxybacillus sp. CHMUD | reverse complement strand
CTATCATGCCTGTTTGTATTTATACAATGAATTTTTTTCATCCCCTTTTCTTATATCCCGCAGAATATGATTGACCCGCAAAATTAAATAACATTATCATCCCTGAAAAAAAATCCCCATACATAAAAATTATAATTATATTTTTATAAAGCATTGCTATGAGCAATTGATAAATAACGTCGGGTTTTTGCGCGCTTCTATAGAAGCGACGAATGTTTTCATTCTAACCATACGTTAATGAGTTATTGGCAATACTCGCTGAATGATGAGCTAGTTGTATAAATAATAGGTTAACTATTTATATTATATAAATTATTAACAAGTATATTTCATATGCACAAAAATGGAAAATTTATCCCCCTGCTTGCGTTGGGATTCACATTCTTTTTATCTGGTTGTGATTACTTCGCAGATAAAC
>NZ_SDLG01000086.1:0-420 GCF_013096965.1 Anoxybacillus sp. CHMUD | reverse complement strand
GTATAAAACGAAACATGCGCCTATGACATTGATTAATGTTTTAGGCGCTACAATGTTTTATTTATGTTAGTTTGTCGAAGTATGGCTCATCTAATGGATTCAATTGCAAGTTTTCAATTTGCAACGTTGAATGTGCAATGCCATATTTTTCTTTCAACAATGATGATACTTGATCAATCGCTTGATAATCATCCCCCTCATATTTTTTATCTAACACAACATGGGCACTTAATGAATAATGTTCTGTTGTAATACTCCACAAATGAAATTCATGTACATCTAATATGCCATCTATGTTTTTTATATCTGCTATAATTTGATCAGTATCCAAATGTTGAGGCACACTTTCCATTAAAATTAACCACGCATTACGCGTAATTTTATAACCACCACGTAAAATGATGAGTGAAATTACAATAC
>NZ_SDLG01000085.1:0-423 GCF_013096965.1 Anoxybacillus sp. CHMUD | reverse complement strand
CATATAACCATCTTTACGATACGATTGAATCTTCCCCCCCGGACGATTCGATGCTTCAAAGATGGTTACATCAATATTAGGATCTTGCTGTTTTAAAAAATATGCACTTGATAAACCTGTTATCCCCGCTCCTATAATAGCCACTGATTTAGTCACAACGTTTCACGCTTCTTTCGTCATTAAAATATAGACTTGATTTCATCAACAATTGCACCGATAAATAATGGATGTTTATTCGGCATTTTTGGACGATAATAATTCGCGCCAATGTCATCGCAAACAACTTTACATTCATAATCATTGTCATAAAGCACCTCTAAATGCTCACATACAAAACCTACTGGCGTATATATAAAGTTTTTATACTGATGTTTTTCATATAAATCACGTGTTAAATCTTGTACATCTGGCCCTAACCAAGGT
>NZ_SDLG01000084.1:0-427 GCF_013096965.1 Anoxybacillus sp. CHMUD | reverse complement strand
GATGAACAGAGCGGAAAAACGGTGTATTTGTTAAACGGCATGCAATTTAAGGCGAGTTTTATCGGCCGAGATGGGGCTTTGTACATGTTTGATACGGAAGTGAAAGGGGAAATGCGCGACCCGTCACCGATGGTTATTTTGACTTATCCGGGTGACAAATATGTCACGCGCATTCAGCGTCGCCGGTATGTGCGGGTGAAGGCAAAGGTCGATGCTGCCGTCCATCCGCTTAATGGTGAATTCGCCCCGTTTGTAACGATGACGATCGATATTAGCGCCGGCGGAGCCGCGCTCCTCATTCCGCCAACGCATGCTCCTCTTCTTCAACCAGGCAAGGCGGTTGAGCTTTGGCTTGTGCTGCCGATGCGCTCGGGTGAATACTATTATGTGAAAACGAAAGCTAAGCTCGTCCGCATAGTTACTGATG
>NZ_SDLG01000083.1:0-428 GCF_013096965.1 Anoxybacillus sp. CHMUD | reverse complement strand
GACCATGACGGCGCCGAGTGAACAAATCGAAGCAGCACTTGTGAATGTAGCGCGTTATATGGAGCGGGAGAACGATCCTGGGGCGGCTGAAGTGCTCGGTGTTCATTTGGAAGGGCCGTTTTTGTCGCCGAAGCGCGCTGGGGCACAGCACCCACGCCACCTCGCTGACCCGGACATTTCACTGTTTCAGCGTTGGCAAGAAGTTGCCGGCGGCAATATCCGCCTTGTGACGCTCGCTCCAGAGCGGGACGGGGGGCTTGATCTTGTCGCTTATTTAAAGAAAACGGGGGTCGTCGCCTCGATCGGCCATTCCGACGCTGTTTACGAGGAGGTGAAAGCGGCGGTCGCTGCGGGGGTGACGCATGCCACCCACTTATTTAACGGGATGCGCGGCATTCACCACCGTGAACCGGGGGTTGCTGGTGCGG
>NZ_SDLG01000082.1:0-433 GCF_013096965.1 Anoxybacillus sp. CHMUD | reverse complement strand
ATAAAAATCGCTACAAAACCAAATCGTTAAGCACGCAATAAATAAAATTTCTCACTCATTTTAATTTGGAATTCCAAACGTCGAATTCCGAAAACCAAACTCCGAATTCCAAGCTCAAAAAATGACTACGCAACTTCAAAATTAAAAGCATTTCCCTGTTACTCGGGAAATGCTTTTTACGTACTGATTACTCTGTCATTAATGATTTTACAACGGAGACCATGTCGTCATGTATGACCAAAGTAGCGTCGTTATCATAAGGTGTTCGATCTTTATTGATAATAATTAAATTGTCGCCTTTAAAATTTGATATTAATCCTGCGGCAGGTTGTACAACGAGTGATGAACCTAGTACGACAAGGGTGTCAGCATCTTCAATTTTATTTAATGCCCGTATGATGGTAGGTTGATCTAACATTTCACCGTATAATAC
>NZ_SDLG01000081.1:0-433 GCF_013096965.1 Anoxybacillus sp. CHMUD | reverse complement strand
GCCCTGTTCACCACCCGCCAAGACCCCACCGGAGAACGCAATGCAACAACCTGCCGATATGGCCTGCAACGTGGCGTGCGCCGTCATGCGCGATATGAGCCGCACCGCCAGCTTCATGCTCGAGACGCAAATCGACCTGTCTCATCTCCGGCTGAAAATGGCCGAGGCAGCGCTGGAAGATGTGCGTGAATTGGAACATGAACTGGGCGGCACGCATGACTGGACATCGCTGGCCTCCGCGCAAAGCATCTTCATGAAGATGCAATCGAGCCACAGTGCGACGGCCTTGAAGACTTGGGTCGAGTTCACGAACAAGCTGCAGGCCGCCTATCTGCGTCGGTTGACGGAGTGGACTCAGCAAATGCAGCAGCCGGAAGCGCAAACCTCTTCGTCACAGTTGTTCGCCGCATCGTCCGATTCGCTGAAGGCATTC
>NZ_SDLG01000080.1:0-437 GCF_013096965.1 Anoxybacillus sp. CHMUD | reverse complement strand
GATTTATATTACACCAGAAGGACAATGGATTAAAGGAAAACGATTGACTGGAACGGTTGAAGAAGTGAAGCAGCTGCAGTTCACTTCGACAGCGACCGCGATGATCCCTGTGTCTTTAAACCAGGTTCCTGCATCGGGTTCTGCAACTGAGAGCGACGAGGAAACCATTGATGTGATTTTCCCGCTTTTGCATGGGCCAAACGGCGAAGATGGAACGGTACAAGGGCTGCTTGAAATGCTCAACCTCCCATATGTTGGAAATGGGGTGCTCGCTTCTGCTGTTGGCATGGATAAAGTGGTGATGAAAAACTTGTTTGCCCAAGCTGGGCTGCGCCAAGCGAAGTATGTGTCAGTGACGAAATATGAATGGAAAAAAGGCGGAGAAGCAGTGTATGACCGAATCGAACAAGAGCTTGGCTACCCGTGCTTCGTCAAAC